>JAISPD010000017.1 GCA_031275175.1 Mycoplasmataceae bacterium | reverse complement strand
GTGGAATAGACCGGAACCTTCAACTCTTCATCCGCATAGAAAGATATTCGCATATCGCCTTTAAACAAAGCCTTGATGACAAAGAAGTCAATAGCAAAACCTATCTCAGGTCTACCTAATCCAAAAGCAGGGTCTTGGAAATAACAAGTGTTGTCATATAGAAATGGTGCGTGGTCGTCTGTGTCAGGGTCTAACGGATTAATCCATTCTTTGTCTTTGTATCTTTTTTGTCCCAAGTAAACACTATCTCAAATGTGCGAACCATTGCTATCTACTTTGGAACTATAAATCCTATCACTCAAAGCAAAAGCAAAAGTAGTATTAATCGCACTTGGACTAAATATTTTGAACCCTTCATCTTGACCTGCGAAAGCACTCAAAAAATAATCATCGGTTTCGCCACCTATCATTGCTTTTGTTATATTAGAAAGCATTTCACTAACATTACACTCAACCATTTCGTTAATAGGCGAATTAAACTTATAATCTCGTTTGCTTAAATCAAAATTACCCAAACCTAATAAATTGGCAAGAGAACCAATAATTGGTACATCTTTAGAATACTTAATTTTTGTCATTTGCGAACCGATAGGTAATGTATACATAGAATTGAAAGCAAAATTATTTTTATTAATTATTTGTATCGGTGTTGTTGTGGCATCACATTCCAAATCGGTGGTGCTATTAAAGTGGTTCAATTCCTAAATAGGTTGGTGCTTGCTCGGTTTCATTTGCGAATGGTCTCCAATTGTCATCAGTATATTCAATGTGTTTTATCATTTATTTATTAATTCGCTGACATTAAATTATTCATTGTTTAAGTAATTAACCACTACATTTTTAGTAATTGTAGAATTTATTCAAATTTGTCAATAATTGGTTAATGATAAAAAAAGATAATTTATTTGTAATAAAGTAGGCAAATTATGACTAAAAAAATCAAAATCATAACCATCTTATCATCATCGGTGATGGCAGCAAGTGCTTTTGGGGTAACAACTGGTATATTATTAAGTAATAACCATGATTCTAAACCTCATAAACCGACCATTAAAATGGAAAATGTTTATTCAATTAGGGATTATTTATTGAAACGATATGCGAAAGTGTTGACCAATGCTGGAGATACGCAAGAATATATTGATTGTCAAGTAGCCAAAGTACAAAACGATGTTGATTCCATAATTACTGATGGAATTAGTGGAAATTTCTCTGTTGATCAAATTTATAGCAGTATTTATGCTTATGGTGGACGAATTAATATTACTGTTTATGATTGGGTAATGCTTGATAAATTTATTAAAGACTCATTAAAAACTTTAAAGCAATCATTAATTGCCTCTGGGCTACCCATTGCCAAAGTTAACTATATATACAACCACTATAGTACTATGGTGATTAATGAAGAAGGAAAATGTAAACAGTCAGCTTCATCACCAAATGAAATTATTGAACATATGAAGACTTTTGGTAAGGAAATGGCAACCGAGGCTATGGAAGAAGATTATGAACAATTAGCTCAATACCAGATCGATAATTTTGCTACTTCAGAAAAGATTCAATTGGTTAATAATCTTTCATATTACTATGACAACCTTAAAAGAGACGCTGAAACACAAACAGATATCGTACCATCACTAACAAGAGTGTTAGAATATGATGGTTTAGGTATTCAGTCGGATATCATCAACACCATCATAAATAAAGATGGTTTAAAATCTTTAGCAGATAAAAAATCTAATTATCAATTAATGGGGAAAATTGAAAATTTTGATGATAGCAAAAATTTAGTAAAAATCATTTTTTCCATTAAAGATTTGATTCATAACGATAAACATGGAGACCCAATTGTCAAAAAAGCAAGTAAACCTTTCCAATTTTATTTACCATTTTCTCCAACAAAAGAGGTTGCTAATACGGCAAATGAAATGAAAAAGCATCATTTTGATTTCGTTAAAGATGTTACTTTTGCAGATTGAGCTGGAGCAATTGAAAAAATTAAGAATGTTATCCAAGAAGACCAATACCCGATTGATCAGCAAAAGAAATTCTCCATTAGTGATTTAATGGACACTATGTCAGCTGTATTCAAGGTTGACAATAAACCATTAAAAGATAGTCCACTATTTAAAAAATTTAATTTTAAATTAAATGTTTATGGTTTTGACGAACAGACTGAAACTGTGGACTTTGAAATTTTAGTGAATACGGTTGGTGATGAAAACATTAGAGACAATCCTAACTCTTCTTATGAACAAGACCACGGGGTACCACTTTATCCTCAAAGAACATATAGTCTATTTTCTAGGCAAGTCGTTTCATATCCAGTAGCATCTGAAGTAGAGATTGCCCAGTTACATAAGGTGATTGAACAAAACGAATCATTGCTAAAAATTTATTCCAAAGATAATTGTGATAAATTACGAGATTCATACAATATACAAGTAGCTTATACTACTGAACAAGCGGCGGCTGCCACAGCTTTAGGAGTGATTGCGGGAGTATATTATGCCATCGCACCAGTGACTTTTGGCGCTACCTTACCAAGTGCAATTTCATGTACAATAGCAGCCGCAGCTTGTGCTGCTGGAGCAGTAATTGGCGGTATTTCTTGTCATACCATTCATAAACAAATAGACACAATTGAAAGAATTTTAAAAAAAACTACTTATCGGAATTGAATTGAAACTAGTATAAAATTAAGTGTTCATTTAAAAGAATTTAAGGATTTACAAACTTTAACTGAAACTAATTTTAGAGACATATGTGTACAATGGGCAATTGTATGGAAGACTAGTTGTACTTTGTTCTTTACATCTTCTGTTGAAGATGAAAGAAGTTCGCTAAATATTTTTTCTTCATGATTGAATATGGCTCGTTCTGATTTATTTAGTGCTATTTATGATACTCCTATGCGTATAGCAACTTCATTTTTTAGAAGTACTCCCGAAGGAAATTTTGTTTCGTTTCTCAACGGAAATTTCGTATTTGTAGGGTCTGTATTTAATAGACTTATAAAAGGTGAATCAATAGATTCACTGACATCATTTATAGCTTTTACTAAAGCAGATGGCCAGTTAATTAGATTTAGTACTTTGCCAGTTGAATACCAAAACGTTTTTAAAAACTTTGTAATATGATTGACTAAAAATCCATATTCGTTTCGACCATTACTCAAAATGTATGCTGAAGATCCATCTAAAAAAACTATTCTCAGTGAATTTATAGAATTTTTCGGATTTGGTAAACCGGTTGAAGAAAATATTGCAGATGCTAAGCAAATTGAAAAGATGTATGAGTTTTGTGACGATTTAATAGCTAAACTCGAAAATATAATAAAAAAAGTAAATTTGAATGATTGTCTTTCAGCGTCTGAAATGTTAGATCTTAAAAAAGTGTTTTACTATATTACATTGGATGATGAAACATTCATACCTGAACTCTTGGATTCGAATGTTTCTTTTGCACAATTTCCGGCACAGCGTGGTTTTTATAATTATTGATTGGAATTTAGACCAGGTGGACAAGGAAATTTAAACAAAGATGAGTTTCGTCGACAATTTGATGAAAAATGAGCAAACTTTGTTTCAACTTTTTCTTATGAAGAAACATCAGATACATATGTTCCTATTAAAATGCAAGGATCTAAAGAAAAATTTTCAGGCAATCAAAATTTTGGAAAAATAACTTTTTATGATCGTAATGAAAAAATACTTTACATTAATGACACGGTAGATGTAGGTGCCGATTCTCATTCTAATTTTGAAACCTTACTTAATTTTAGCGGCAATCGAGCGGTTGGACCAGCTGCATCTTCGCGTCCAACTTACATTATTAGCAGTGAAAGTGCTGATTTAAGAGCTGAATTTCAAGGGATTGAGGGATTTAAGACATATTTAGAAAGTTTGGGCGAACAAATTAAATCATTATCTTCAGTTAGTAAACTTGCTATCTTCGCTTGTCCGATAGTAGAAACTGCTGTATTTGTTGCAGATATCGCTACACAAATAATCTTATCAATTTTAGCAAGTGCCTACGCTCCATTTTAAAATAATAAATTTTAATTTTTAAATATTCTTTTGTTTCCACATCGTGAGTAAATTTTAAAATTTTTCTCAATATAATGTGTGAGAGTATGAAAATTTACGATTCGTTAACTAATAAAGTATTTGAGTTATCAAATAAAAATGTTTCAATTTATAATTGTGGGCCAACAGTTTATAACGATATCCATATCGGTAACGCAAGACCATTAATTACTTTTGATGTATTACAACGTTTTTTAAAATTTTTAAGATTTAATGTATTTTATGTCCACAATATTACAGACATTGATGATAAGATAATTAATCAAGCCAAAATTTTAAAAAAAACTGAATCTGAAGTAGCTAATACATATTTTGAACATTATTTAGAAATATGTAATAAATTAAACATTCTTTCGCCACAACAAATGCCTAAGGTATCGCAAAATATTTTGGGAATGATTGAATACATTCAAAAATTAATTAATGTTCATGCTGCATATGTTACTAACAAAGGTGATGTATATTTTGATGTGAAAAACATTCCCATTTATGGAATTCTTTCACATCAAAATATTGAACAATTACAAGAAGGTGTGCGTAAAGAACTAAGTAATGATAAAAAATCGCCACTAGATTTTGTTCTATGGAAAAAAACTGAGACTGGCTTAAACTGAAAGTCTCCGTGATCAGTAGGCAGGCCAGGATGACATACAGAATGTGCGTTGTTTATTAATAAATTTATTGGTGATCACACAACTATTCATGGTGGCGGGATTGATTTAAAATTTCCACATCACGAAAATGAAAATGCTCAAAACTATGCATTATTTAAACGTAATATTGCTGATATTTGAATGCATGTCGGTCACATAAGTGTTAATGAACAAAAGATGGCTAAATCTCTTGGTAATTTTGTGTTAGTTAAAGATTTACTAAAGCAATATAGTGGTAATGATATTCGTTGATTCATGTATCAATCACGTTATCAAAATCCATTATCATATTCAGAAAAATTATTTGCGCAATCAAGCAATGAACTATGAAAATTACTGGAACAAATTAATCAAGGCTATGTTCAAGCATATTTACACAAATTTAAATTAATTAATTCAGTTGGTGTACCTGAAAAAGATTTTATTGCAACGCTCAATAATGATTTAGAGTTTCCTAATGTTAAGACTATCATTTTAAAACAAGTTAAAAATTTAGCAAATTTTGTTCGTGCTAAAAAATTTGATAAATTTCAAAAACTATTAGCAACAATTAAAGGTGAATTTAATATATTAGGAATCGTTTACAATAATCCGCTAGACAATCAAGAAATTAAGTCGTTAGTGGATGAATGACAAAAATCATTACAGCAAAAAAATTATCTTTTAGCCGATAAATATCGTCAACAATTAATAGATAAAAAGGTTATTTAATGCAACATACTTTGTTTGGACGGAAAGTATTACTAGAAAATTTGAATAATCCTCAAGTTGCACATGTGGATCTTGCCAAAAACAATCACGATTTAATTGCTAAATTAAAAGCACATCATATTCATTTTCAAATTAGGGATGATGCATTTTTCAAACAATTTCCTTCAAAATTAATTCATCAAGGAATTATGATTGTCATGAAGGACACTAATCTCGTTAATAATCTTGATGATCTAATGATTAATTTGCATAATAAAGCAAAATCCATTATTGTAATTATTGATAGCATTCAAGATGCCCAAAATTTTGGTTCAATTTTAAGAACATGCGAAGCATTTGGTGTAGACGCTGTTATTTATAAGAAAGACCAACAAGTTCAACTAAATGATTTTGTTTCCAAAAGTAGTATGGGGGCAACACAATATTTAAATTTAATTAGAGTAAGTAATCTACTAAATGTCATCAACACTCTAAAAGTCAACAAATATTGAATTTATGCTTCTACTTTTACAAATAAATCTGAAAGATATTTAAATATTAAATATCAAAAGAAATGTGCATTAATCATTGGCAATGAGACAAATGGGATTAGTTCACTCTTAATTAAAGAATCTGATTTTGAAATTAACATTCCAATGTATGGTAAGATTCAATCATTGAATGCTGCCGTTGCTACGGGAATTTTATTAGGGGAAATTAAGCGTCAAAATCTCAATTAATTTTGCTTACTAATTGATATTTTACCTGATATCTTTTCAATGCTTGGAAATAAGATTTACTTTTTTTACAGCTTGGCGCATACAACATTAACTCATTTCAACCATACTTTAATTTATCATTAATTGTTAAATGATACTTCAAACCATTTTTATAAATTCGTCCACTAACAGCTTGTAAATTACCTATTAAATTCGGAAAAGTTTTCTTCTCGTATCAATATTTGAATACCACACGACGATGTTCTCAATCCATTGTATTTAAACAAGCATTAATAAAAGCATCAACGTTAATATTGCCTCCTGAAATAATGAAAGCTACATTTTTACCACTAATATTTATTTTTTTAGCAATGACAGCTGCTAAACCAATTGCTCCAGCACCCTCTGCGACTATTTTAGATTTTTCAGCTAATCAAAGGATTGCTTTTTCAATTTCTGGTTCACTAACTGTTACGATGTCTTTTACATATTTCTTCACAATTGTCATCGCCATCTTGGAAGGTTCTCTTACAGCAATACCATCCGCCAATGAAGACATATTGCGTTTATTAGTTTTTAATTGGTTACCTTTAAAAATATCTCTAGCTGCGGGGAAATTTTCTGTTTGCACACCAATAATTTCACAACTAGGTTTAATTGCTTTAATGGCAGTAGATATTCCAGCAATCAAACCTCCACCACCTATTTGTACGATAACTAAGTCAATGTTTGGGTTTTGTTTTAAGATTTCTAACCCAATGGTTCCTTGCCCTGCAATTACATCAGGATGATCATAAGGAGGAATTAATGTGTAACCATGTTGAATTGATAATTCCTTGGATAATTTGTTGGCATCATCAAAAATTGGTGAAGGACCAAAAACAACTTCACCTCCAAAACCTAATGTTGCATTTATTTTTGTAAGCGGCGTGCTATTAGGCATTACAATGGTGGATTTAATACCCAATTGAGTTGCAGAGTACGCTACACCTTGAGCATGATTCCCAGCACTAGCAGCAATTACTCCTGCTTTAGCCTGTTTAGTGTTCAATTTTTTGATAGCATTTAAAGCTCCACGAATTTTAAAAGATTTAACAACTTGTGTATTTTCTAGTTTTAAGTAAACATTTGCATGAAATTTTTTACTTGAATAATAATCATAGATTAAATCAGTTTCTTTAACGATTCCCGTTATATTTTTTTGTGCAATTTTAATATCTTTTAATGTAATAGAATTTTTCATATTTATCCTTATTTAGTTATACTATTTTGTTAGTTAACTATTAAATAGTTATTCTCAAATTTTTTCTCTTAAAATAGGAATTTTTAATTTGTTAGCTTTTAGTTCTTTACTACCACCGTTTTCCCCTACAATTAAAAAATCAGTGGTCTTAGAAATAGTGTTGGTCAAAATAGCATCATATTTTTCTTCTAGTTTACGTTCAATTTCATGTCTTGAAATGTCAAAACTTCCTGTAATTACAAATGTCTTTTGGTAATAAGGACTATTAACTAATAAATTACCTTTTTCAAAATTAGAAATAAAAGACATATTTACACCAATTGCTTTCAAATCTTTAATTAGTTGTTGATTAGCTTCATTTTTAAAAAAATCTACGATGCTAATCGCAACTACTTCACCAACATCTTTAACCTTAAAGAGTTCTTCTAATGAAGCATTTGCTAGACTATCAATGGTTCGGAATGTTTTTGCTAAAATTTTTGCTGTATTTTCACCAACATGACGAATTCCAATGGCAAAAATTAATTTTTCTAACGAATTGTTCTTAGAAGTTTCGACATTATTAACGAGATTTTGAAACATCTTTTCTTTAATTTTAAAATCATTTTCTAAGATGAGATTTTTTTTGTTTTTTATTTGGTAAATATCTTGAATTTTATTAATGATTTTTGCTTCATAAAGTTTTTGTAAATTCTTTTCAGATAAATCTTCGATATTCATTGCTTTTTTACTAGCGAAATGAATCATTGATTGCAATATTCTTGCGGGGCAAGAAATATTAGTGCAATATTGATCTGCTTCATCTTCTTGCTTTTCAAGTAAAGTATTGCATCTAGGGCAATGAGTAATAGGTTTAAATTTTTGATTGTCTTGGTGATGTTTAGTTATTACGGGTCCAATGACTTTCGGAATGATTTCTGCAGCCTTGAATACTTTAACAATGTCATTTATGCGAATATCATTATTAATTATGTATGTCGCATTATGCAAAGATGCTGAAGAAATGTGCGATCCATCTAATAATATTGGTTGTAAATCAGCGACATAGGTAATTCTTCCAGTTCTTCCAACAGTTGCTTGAATATTTAGAAGTTTAGTTTCCACAATTTCTGGAGGAAATTTAAAAGCTGTTGCCCATTTAGGAAATTTGGAAGTTGAACCTAAAATATCGTAAATATTGATGTCATTTACTTTTACTACCATGCCGTCAATTGGGTATGGTATTTGTTCTCGCTTTTTACTAATATATTCAATGTAATCAATGACCATTTTTATATCAGAGCATCATTTAATTTCATTAGCAACTTTAAAACCTAAATGTTTCAATTCTTTGATGACTCCACTCTGTGTGTGGATATTTAATTTGTTTAAAGTTGACATGTCGGGAATATGATATGCAAACATGTCCAAATTACGTTGAGCACTAATGGACGAATTTAAATTTCTAAGTGAACCAGCAGCGACATTGCGAGGATTAGCAAATTTTTTATCATCTTCTAAAATAGCAGCATTTATCTTATTAAATTCTTTAAAAGATAAGAATACTTCACCTCGTACTTCTAATTTAGAAATTTTAGTATCAATTCGTAATGGCACAGACTTAATGGTGCGTACATTATGTGTGACATCTTCACCAAACTCGCCATTTCCTCTAGTGATTGCTTGTTTTAGAACGCCATCCATATAAATCAAAGATATACTCAATCCATCTATTTTCGGTTCAACGTTGTAATTGATTTGTTTGGCATTAGTTTCTTTCTTGATATCGGAATCAAACTTTTCCAAATCTTCTTTGGAAAATTGATTTGAAAGTGAAAGCATGGGGATATCGTGTTTAACTTTAATAAAATGTGTTGCAACGTGTCCGCCAACTCTTTGAGTCGGTGAATCATCAGTAACATATTGTGGATTTGCTTTTTCTAGGGCGATTAATTCATTCAAAAGGGTATCATATTCAGCGTCACTAACACTAGGTTTGTCTAAATCATAATATTCGTGTGCTCATTGATTTAGCTGTTCTTTTAAAAATTTAATGCGCACTTTAATATCGGACATTAACACTCCATTCGAATTGATCCTTGTCAATCGCAATAATACTATTACTCAATGATAGCAATGTAGGGACAAAAATTAAAAAATTAATGAAACCCAGATCCATTGTAGAAGAATTGGTTGATGAAATTATGATAGTAAAAATATTTATGAATAATGGGTTCATGAAAAATAAAATTATTATAAATGTAAGTATTTGGTAAGGATGGTTTTTAATTGTCTTTCGTTTTTTAAAGAAAAAGACTGAAAAAATAATTAGTGTGATTAATACTCTTAATCAAGAATACAAATTTAATAGTAAATTAAAAGTAGGATGATTACTCATATCAATGCTTCAAAGATAATTAAATGACTTTTCTGGTCATAATCACCAATTAATGTGGTAATTAGAAACAATAATGGCAAAGAAAATAGAAACTGTATAAATTATTAATGTGATTACACTAATTATAAAAACGGAATGACGTAAGACCAATATATTTGTTTTCACGATAAAGTTGTGCAAGATATTATGGAAATACATTAAAAAGACGACTAAACTACTTAGCAAACAAATAATTAATAGTACGAAATAAAGAATGTTGTTTAATAAAGGCATTCATAAAAAGAAAAGATATCAAAAAGGGAATGCGTAATATAAAAGTTGACCAATAGGATTTAGATTTTTAATGAGTGAATAACCTAGGTGGATTATTACTAACATAATCATTAATGGTGTCAAATCTACGCTTAGGGCAACAAAGCTAATAATAATAATTAAGAATATATTATTGGTCAAGAGACTATCGTATTGAATTCTGTGGAAAATTTGATAACAATAAAGAATTAGTGGAATCGCGATTCAAACACATCCCAAAATTGGAGCTTCAAAAAAAGCAAAAGAGAAAAACATAAGTGCAACTAATACTACTAATAACGGAATGCAAATCCATAAATTTTTAGAACGAAGTTTATAATAGTAAAAACCTATAAGTGCACAAGTAAGTATTACACTAAATGTAATGACTTCTTGTCATAATAAAAAATTAGTAACCCAATTATTGCTAATACCAAATAATGGTTTAAAAGTTGCGGCAAGAATAATCAGTACTGAAAAATTTTTAAAAGTGAACTGATCATCATAAAATTTCACAGTATCTGAATATTTAGTGAAAGAATCATGGAAATAATTTGTTAAAATTTTCATTGAATTTGACATTGGTTGGTCATGGTAGGCAACCAAAATAATAAGACAAAGTGCTCCAACAATAAAAAGCAATAAAATTCCAAATAAAATCATTTGTTTTATCTGAATTTTGTAGCTTATTATGAGATAACGATAATTTAAAATATAAAGTATAACCAGAATGGACTGAATTACTAAAAAGAAAATTAGGTAAGTCAGAACATTAGCAATGAAAATATACAGTAAAGAAAAGAACAAAAATAAAGTGGCGAGATAAATTAGAAAACCAATACTTGTCGCTATATAAGCATTTATATCAACTGAAAATCTTCTTACAATTTTTCCAATAAATAAACTATTTAAAAGAATTACTATTGGGATTAAAACAATACTTAGTATAAAACCTGTCATTGAGAAGATTATATTGTCAAAAAATGTCTTTTATAATAGACAGGTATTATAAATATGGATATCAAAGTGCTTCAGTTTAAATCTTGAATAACAAACGCTCTTGAATATTTTGGTATTAAACATTTAACGTCTATCCAAGAAAAAGCACTTCCTTATGTTTTGGATAACAAAAGTTTAATGATAACTTCACAAACCGGAACAGGGAAAACCTTTTGTTTTTTATTGCCAATTCTAAATAAAATAAATTTTGACAAACATGATGTTCAAGCAATTGTAATTTTACCTACAAAGGAATTAGCCCGTCAAGTGTTTAGTAATTTTCAAAATTTTAAATCGTTTAATCAACGATTAAAAATTGCACTAGCAATCGGCAATCAAGATATTAATCTGCAAATAAATGTAATCAAATTTAAAAATCCACAGATAATAATTGGAACAGCAGTTAGAATCTTAGAATTGATTAAAAATCACGTCATTAATCGTGATATTGAATTTTTGGTATTTGATGAAACTGATATGCTAATTGACTTGGGTTTTTTCAGAGAAATTAATCAAATTTTTGAGTTTTTTAATTCTACGAAACTGGTGAAAATAGCGTGTAGTGCTACAACTCATTATTCTTTAGCACAACAATTGAAACATTATTTAGGTAACACAATAACTGTCGGCACAGAACAATCAATTTGAACGAATAAAAATATTAAACATAATTTAGTCTATAGCAATAATAATCAAAATCCATTTGATACATTATGTGGTTTAATAAATAACATCAATCCTTATTTTTGTATTATTTTTACTAATACTAAAAAAAATGCAAATGAACTTTATGATAAATTATTAAATCGTAATATTAATATTGCTTTGTTGCATAAAGATCTCACCACTAGACAACGTAAAAATATTTTTCGCGAATTAAACAGGGGAAGATACCAGTATCTTGTTGCAACAGATTTAGCATCACGAGGTTTAGATATTAACGGGGTTGATATAGTGATTTCATATGGTTTGCCAGATGATGATATTTGGTATATGCACCGCATTGGTCGAACCGGAAGAATGAATCAAAGTGGTACTGCATATACAATTTATGATGGTTCAATTGATATGAAAATTATTAGATTAAGTCGTAAACAAATAGTTTGGCATTACTTGTTGTTAACAAAAGAAGGTGGACTGGTAGAAAAACCACTGCATTTAAAAAAACGTCATCGTCAACTTTTAGATGCAAAAACAAACCAAAAAATTAAAACAATTATTGGCATTAATTCAAAAAAAATTAAGCCTGGATACAAAAAGAAGATGCGCCAGCAAATTCATAAAATTAAACAACGAAAACGTCATGAATTTATTGAGAAAAAAATTAAAAATCAATTATTACTCAAAAATATTATGGACTCAAAACGTTTACATCAACGAAGGCAAAAACATTAATTATGAAAAATGGTTTTGTTAAAAATCTAAAAGCCCATGATTTATATACAAATAAATCATTACTGAAGTCAATTCTCATAGTGATAATTCCAAGTTTGACTATGACTTTTATGACGGGGATTTATATTTTTGTTAGTCAGGTGGTAATCAATCGTTTGGTACCAATTTCACATGGAAATAATGCAACTGATAATTTTTATTATTGATTTCATATGGATTATCAAACCATTAAAGATTTGTGTGGCCCAAATAATTTTTCAGATGTGGGTGATGTTGTTAAAGGGGCCATGTCAATTTCTTCACCTTTGGTTACTATTATTGGTAGTTCTCCATTTTTTTTAGCCGGTGGAGCGACGGTGTTATTTGCACAAGCCATGGGAAAACAAAATAAATATAAGTCAGAACAAGTATTTAAAACATCTTTTTATATGGTTTTATTTTTAGCGCTATTAGAAACTGCTTTATTATTAGTTACTTATCGTCCATTATTACAAGTGATGAGTTCACCTGTAGAAAAATCAAGTAATCCAGATCTACAAGCTTATTTTAATAAAGTTCATGAGTTACAACTTAAATTTGCAAGTGATTATGTATTAGTTTACTCTGCTGGTATTCCTATGCCACTGTTAATTTTTTATTTTGCTTCGTTAATCAAATCTGAAGGACGTTTTAGAGTTGTAGTAATTACCAGTATTTTATGCAACATATTAAATTTAGGATTAATAGTTGTATTTATCTTAGTCGGTCATTTAAATATGCTCGGTGGATCTTTGGGTAGTACAGTTAGTTATGCGATAAACTTAGTGATTTTGTTAATATATTTATCGCATTTAAACCGAACTGAACAAACTTGACTTACTTTCAGAATTTTGTTTAAACGTGGTGATGTAAGCATCAAAAGAAATTTAATTATTCCCATAATTTTGATTGGCTTATCAGCATTTTTAATCGATATAAGCTATAGCATCGCCAATATGTTTTATATTCCTATTTTAGCTAATACTGCTCAAAATATTTATCCTAATGCTCAAGGTAATGGCATGTATTTCCAAACGATTGAAGGTGCTACCATGCCAATTCTTAATTTAGTGTTCATTACTATCTATGGAATCGTAGATGGTGAAAGATTGATCATTGCTTATAACTATTCACTTGGTAATTGAAAACGTATTAAGAGTACATATCGATACACAATTTTCATCTCATTTATTTATGCGATATTAATGGTAATCCTACTAGCTCTTGCTCTAGGTAAACCGATATTGCATTTATTTGATATCACGAACGGCAGCATGTTTACAGATGCTTATTATGTATTATTAATTCAGTTGGCAATGCTACCAGCATTTTCATTCCAAGCACCTGCTATGTCCATTTACATGTCGACCGCTGACATCGTTAGGTCTAATATCTCTTCAATATTTCAAGATCTAATTACCTTCTTTCCTATATTAGGGATATGCTATGGCATAACAATAGCTTCTGATAATATTTGGGTGCTTGTATCTACATATGTAATTAATGCAACCATCGCATCAACCTTAATGATTATTTATACTCATTGATGACTAAAATATCGTTTTGGGAAAACTAAAAGAATTATTCAAACTGATGGTAAAAAACATGTTACATGAATTTCAATAAATAAACCAAAACAAACTTTTATTCAAAAAGTTCTAGCAAAGGATTAAATCATTTTACCATTTAGTGAAAACCTAGAGGCACTAGTAATTTGTACTTTGACAATATCGCCGATTTGAGCTTTTCCTTTAAAATTAACAATTTTTCACTCTGGTGTGTAACCAGTTAACAAATGTGAGTTAGTCTTTGAAAACCCTTCCACTAAAACTTCCACAATTTTATCAACTCATTTTTCGTTGTTTAATTTCGCATAATATTTCACCAATTCATTTAATTTATATAAACGTTTCTTTTTGGTTTGTAAATCTATTTTATCTTCAATCAAAGCAGCAGGAGTTCCAGTTCGTGGAGAATAAATAAAAGTGTATGCATTATCAAATTTTAAGTCTTGATACATTTTGATTGTATTGTCAAACTCTTGCGCAGTTTCATTAGGAAAACCTACAATAATATCAGTTGAAATCGCACATGTTGGTAAACGTTTGCGAATGTATGAAATCAACTCATAATAATCTTTGATTTTCATAGAACGGTTCATTTTTTTAAGAATATTTTGATCACCTGATTGAATCGGTAAATGAATATAGGGCATAATATTTGAATGTCTTTGCATGACTTTCACAATCTTTTTGTCAAAATTTCATGGATTACTTGTAACAAAACGGAGGCGTAATATTTTAGTATTTGCTACGTCATTTAATAAGTCGGCAAAATGATATTTTTTATATAAATCTATACCGTAATTATTAACGTTTTGGCCTAGTAAAGTCACTTCTTTATAACCTGCTTGTATTAATGTTTCTACCTCGTTAATAATTTCATTTTTTAAACGACTTCGAATACGCCCACGAGTGTAAGGAACAATGCAATATGTGCAAAATTTATCACAACCTCACATAATATTGACATATGCTTTAATCTTGCTAAAACGATTTACTGGTAAATTTTCAATGATTTTATTTTCCTTAGTTGGGGTTTGAACAAAACGCTGCTGTTGATTAATGACTTGATTCAACATCATTGGTAATGCATGAATATTATGGGTACCAAAAATAAGATCAATGTGTGTATTTTGATTAAATATTTTCTTTACAGTATCTGCTTTTTGGGGCATACAACCGCAAATCCCAAATAGAAATTTAGGATTGATGGATTTTAATTTTTTTAAAAATCCAATTTCACCAAAAACTTTCTTTTCGGCATTTTCACGTACGGCACAGGTATTTAAAAGTATCAAATCTGCTTTCAATAATTCATTGCTTTTAACAAAACCTAATAGTTTTAAAATACCTTCAATGGTTTCAGTATCGCGAATATTAGCCTGGCACCCATATGTTTTAACAAAAAAACTACGTCCTTTGCCGATATTTTGTGTATCATTAGGAATTTTAAAGGCATTATTGCAATTGGAAGACTTAGTCAGATACCTTTGAAATTTTACAAGAGTTAATGTTGAAAGTTTATGTAGATTTTTATTCATTAAGTTTTTTATGTTTTTTATATTAAAATTATATACATAATGAAAAAATTAAAATTTTTATCACTCTTATTAATTCCTACAATATCAATGCCGGTAATTTTCAGTATTACTTCTTGTAGCACTTTGCAAAAAAGTTATAAGATTATTGATGTCAATTCTACTGAGAAAGAATATAAAAATTTAAGTACACCAGGTCCTTCATTGCATAGTTTAATGTGGGGGGATAAAGGTTTTAATAATGGTAATTATGTGCTTTTCATTACTCATTCATTGTCAGATATCGGTGTTGGTTTCTTGTTAAATAATTACACATATTTGAGTGGGGACAACCCTAAATTATTAGTTGGTAATGAAGGCCCTAATGCTACTAAAAATTTGATTGACGCTATTTCTAATTACAAGGATGAAATGCCTGACGTTTCTTATAAGTTTGTTTCAGTGATTGAGGAAGACAATTCACAAAACTATATTGGCGATAGTAGTTATCGTTTACCAACTAATCAACCATGCTCACCATTTCAAAAATATTCTGAAGCTGACGAGAAAATAAATGACAAACACGTAAATGGTGATTACATTCGCAATGATGCTGATGCAAAAGCATATCGTGATTTGATTGATACTACGAATAAACTTTTTAAAAGTTCCAATAATGATTTCATAGCGATTCAATGGGTAAAAGGATATCCGATTACTGATTCTATTAATACAGGTGCATGAAATAGTTCTAGTGATTTCTGTCTTTGATTAAAAAATAATAACTCCAAAGGCGATAATTGGAAATAACTAGTTTACATTTTATCAACAGCTTTGATTCCAATAAGATCTAATCCTTTTTTAATAACTATTTTTACAATTTGAGCCAAATAATATCTTTGACAACTCAATTCGTCATTATTTACATCGATAATTTTGTTAGCTGCATAGTATGCGTGAAAAGCTTTAGCTAAATTGGTTAAATATAAAGTCATTTTTTGGATTTCGTAATTATTAGCGATTGTTTTAATTGTATGTTTGAAATAATGCAATAAATTAATGATATTTTTTTCAAATGGAGTATTGAGTAAATTAAAATTTTTTGGAATAATAAAGTTATTCTTCCCTTTGATCTTCTCAGTAATTTGATTAATACGTGCATGTGCATACTGGACGTAGTAGAGTGGATTATTATTGTTATTTTCAGTAGCCCTATCTACGTCAATTTCTAAGTGTGTTGAGAGCGATTGACTTACTAAATATCACCGTGCAGCATCTTTACCAATGGTATCTAATAAATCTTGCAAAGTTAAAGAATTACCACTTCGTTTTGACATTTTAAATTCTGTGCCGTTTTTAACTAAACGAACCATTTGCATAATAAGTATTTCTACTTTTTGAGAATCATAGCCTAAAAATTGAATTGCAATTTTCATTCGATCTGCATAACTGTTATGATCGCTGCCTCAAATGTCAAAAAGTTTATCATAACCTCTTGAACATTTAATATTATGATAAGCAATGTCTGGTAAAAAATAGGTATAGGCTCCATCGCTTTTGATAAGAACGCGATCCTTATCATCACCTAAAAGCGATGTTTTTAATCAAAGTGCCTCATCTTTTTTATATGTATGTTCACGTAATCGTCTAAGAGTCACATCAATAATCTTTTTTTCATAAAGTACAGATTCACTAAATCATATGTCTATATTAATTCCAAAATTTAATAATGTTTTTTTAATAATATTTAGTAAATATTCTTTTGCATAATCTTTGAAAAAAATATCAGTTTTTGCATCTAGTATCTTGTTATCGTTGTAAGGAGTTTCAACATACTGTTGACCATTCTCAGCTTTAATTTGGTTAGCAATTTGAACGATTTCGTTGCCATGATATGCATCTTCAGGTAATGAAGCACTTTGATCAC
Source organism: Mycoplasmataceae bacterium (assembly GCA_031275175.1). Taxonomy (GTDB): domain Bacteria; phylum Bacillota_I; class Bacilli_A; order Mycoplasmatales; family Mycoplasmoidaceae; genus Malacoplasma_A. The sequence continues at coordinate 26,504 of JAISPD010000017.1, read as the reverse complement.
ATGCTTGTTTATAGCGCACAAGTGTAGACATTGCCAATTTATCAATTTGATTGCCTGCATCATTGATGTAATATTCACGATTAACTTTTATTCCGTAAGCGTTCCAAATACGCGCAAGTGTATCACCAATCGCAGCGTTTCTTGCATGTCCGATATGCAACAAACCAGTGGGATTAGCAGAAACAAATTCAATATTATAAAAATCTTTTTTAGTTTTAAAATTACCATACTTATCTGCTTGCTTTAAAATCTGTATAAGCAGATCGTTATTTAAATCTTTGCTTAAAAACATATTAATAAAACCTGGATTGACAATCTCTACTTTTTGAAAAATATGTTTAGGTAAAATGGCAATAATTTGTCTACCGAATTTTATAACATCTTTAAGTTCTAAACCAAACAACATCATGATATTGGTGGAAAAGTCTCCATATTTTGGATTTTTTATTAATTCAACTTGGACTTTAATTTTTGCAAGATTAATACTAAACTTATATATAAGCTCATCTTGTTTACTAAGTGCTTTGGTAATTTCTTTTTCGATTAATTCAATTGTAGTTTCGGGATATTTAAGCATAGGGACTATTATAAATATTAGTAACGTTGATTACTACCAGTAATTTCAATTTCTTGATTATGAGTGAGCGCTTTAATCCGTTCAATTAGTCGTTCAGCGTTAAATGATTTATGCATCAAATTAGACAATTTTTTGTAAAAAGATTCAATGTTTAAGTTGGAGGTAAAAAAAGTTAATTTATTCCGATCCATTCGGTAATTTAAGGTAATTAATAAGTAATTGTTGTAAAATCAAATTTTTTCATCTTCAGCACCAATGTCATCCAAAAACAACACATCGCTTTCTTTCATTTTATCAACGATTTCATCATTAACTGAGTTAGGTAAATCAAATCCTAATTTCAATTTATAACCTATTTCTGCACAATTCACGAATGCCACATTAAAATTTCGTTTAGCAAATTCATTCGCTAAAGCAATGGATGTATATGTTTTGCCTACACCCACTTTACCATAAACATAAATACCGCGTGCTTTATTTGGGTTATTTAATATTTTTCGATATTCATCCAGCACATTTTTTTTAGAGACACTTATTTTACCGATGGATTCATGATTCATTAAGATTTTTAAATGAGAATCTGGGAAATTACGAATTAAATAATGATTGCGAATGTTTAATCATTCATATGTTTTTTCATTAGGAACAGAAATAACTTCTAGTTTACCGTGAATATTACGGATTAATTGCGTATAAAAAAAAGCATTGTTATGGTTGCTTGTTTCATATGATTCTTTTTTTTTAATAATGTGAGCTATTACACCCAAATATTCTTTTAATTCTTTATCTGTCAAGTTTAGATCCTTTATTAGTGGATGGTGGCGATATTTATTTAAAATGATTTCGTTATCATCTTGATTGGTTTTTTCTTTTTTTAGTTCTTTGATGTCCATCTTATTCCTCAGGCAATCATTCCACTAAAGTTTCTAGTTCATTAGTTTGATTAATCAGTTGTGAATAAGAACTGCTGCTTATATTATTAAAGTGGAAATAGTCATAAATTGCTTGTAATGATTTTAACCCTAAATTATTGATAGTTTGGGCAACTTTAATAATGTATTTCTTATTTAATGTGCCATTAGCTTTGTATATTGTAAAATCCACCAATAGGTTGATCACAAAATCTGGGAGGAGATATTTTGTTCTCAAAATATTAATAATTGATAATTGTTCCTCAGTTAGATGATTTTTCACGATGGCTCTTAAATATTGTTCAGCATTTAACGACTGATAATCAGCAAATACTTGAGCAGTTTCAATAGGAGACAAATGCTTAGCAAACATTTTAATGTTACGGTTAAGTTTGATATTTTGCAAAACATTTAAGTTATTTACACTATTAATCATTTGATGAAATTTAATGCGTAATAGTCCTGGATCAATATGATAACAGTGATCATCAGTTATTGCAATTGATTGATAAATAATTCTTTCAATTTCGTTAATCGATAAATCGTAATTTTTAAAATAAGATTCGATGATTGCTTTAGCTTCTTTATTAATTACGATTGGCAACGATGTACACGCAGCAATTCGCTTATATAATTCGTCAAAATTCATCAATGAAATTTGATTAATTTCTTCATCGCTAAATACAGATTCAAAAGAAGCAGTTACATTATCAGTATTTACAGAAATACGGGTAGCTCCATAAACATATTCTAATTTTTGATAGTTAAGTTCACCTATTTGTTTAATTAATAAATGACGAAATTTTTGATTTTGACTAAATAAACTGAAATTAAGTGGTTCATTTAAAACAAAAGTATAGACGCATTGATTATCTTTCGTTACTAAATAAGTAGTTACTAATCCTAAGGCCTCTAGTTTAATACGGGTTTCGCCAAATTCAACAGCAGTTAAATTCACCTGCTTCAAAAAATCTTTTAGTTCAGTAGATACCCCTAGAGTGATAACTTGTTTTTTTGCTTCATGGATTAGTTTAGTATAAAGACTAGTGGCATTGCAACCTAAAATGGGACTATATAAATCATCTAAAAAATGGAAATTGGAAGAAAATGCATATTTTTTTATGACATAAAATCGAACATCATGCTGCATAACATACCTCCCATTTTTTTTAAAAAAATAAATGTAAAAAAAGTATTTTTTAGAAGTATATTGACATTTAAATTATTTTTAAAATTTTTAAAATTTTGTCTTGAAATTTTTGAAGATTTTGAGTGTTTTCCACAATCATATAATGATGTTTTTTTCAATCTTTTGAGTGCGAATATAATTTTCCCACATTGATTGTGGGAAAATTTTTTAAGAATGCTTTTTTTTCTTTAAATTTTTGGTTTCGAATTAAATTTTTAGCATTGATAAAAATAACTTTATCAAAAAAATGATAAAACAAAGATTCGTGATAAATATAAATGCCTAATTCAATGAATAAAACGTCGAATTTTTCAGAGATTTCTTGAATTTTATCCAACATTATTGGAATCATTAATTTATTTAACTGATTTAATGCTTGCTTATTAGAAAAAACTAATTTTCCTAATTTCTCACGATCAACTTCTCGCGAATTTACATATTTATCACCAAAATTTTTCTTAATTAATTGATAACCGATTTTATTAATTTTATAAATTCTATGAATGTATTCATCCATAGAAAAAGTATGATAGCCTTGCTTTTTAATGATTGTTAAAGCAGTTGTTTTACCACTATTAATTTCGCCAGTAACACATATTAACATAATTATTTTTGACAGTTGGGACAGTAATAAGTACCGCGTCCATTGAGTTTAATTTTCACAATTTTAGTATGACAACGGATACACGGTGATCCTTCTTTAGTGTGGACTAATAACATATTTTGAAAACGTCCAGTATGATTAGCAGAAGATAAATAAGTGGCAATGGTGGTTCCACCAAATTTGATTGATTTCTGTAAAACTTGTTTACTATATTTAGCTATATTGTCAAAATCTTTATCATGTAATAGATTAGCTTTTTTGGTAGGATTTATTCCACTTAAAAAAAGAATTTCATCGGCATATATATTACCAATTCCCGAAACTTTGGTTTGATCCAAGAGACATGTTTTAATCGCTTTATTTGATTTTATTAATTGATTTTTTAAATAAGATCCTTTAAAATCTTTTGCTAATGGATCTAGACCTAATTTAGTTAATTGATTTGCACGCAAATGCTCTTGATTTTTATAGATGTGAAATGTGCCAAAAATTCTTGAATCATAATAACGAAGAACAAAATCATTTTTGAAAAAAAACTCCACTCTTAGATGAGTTTTTTGTACAGTAGAATGATTTTTTTCATAAAACAATTTCCCTTCCATGCGTAAATGAACTACTAATGTTTTATTATGAGTTAATGAAAAAATAAAGAATTTACCTTTACGTTCGATGTTTTCAAAGCTTTCGCCCTGTAAAAAATTGATAAATGTATTTGGAGTACTATTTTTTAATAATTTCCTTTTATAAATATTAATTTTTGTAATAGGGTGGTGCAGCATGCCACTCTTCAAGAGTGTATTAATGATTGTTTGGACTTCAGGAAGTTCTGGCATTTTATCTTCTTATGTAAGAAATAATAATTTCTAAGTCACCATTTAATTGAAAATTTAGATCGTTGTTACCAATAATGAAGGTGGAACCCTTACTAATTTCGTTGTCTTCAATAGAACCACTGCCTTCTGCAACAAAACATTGTAATCAACGAGCGTACGAAAAATCATAATCTTTAACACCTTTGTTTTTAATTTTGGTGATAGAGAAAAACGGAGATGTCAATAATTCGCCGTTTTTATGTTCCAATTGAGGCAAAACAAAAGGGGTAGTAATATTTTCAATCGCTTCATTAATATTTAATGGTCTATTTTTTTGATTACGACCATAATCATATAAACGGAAGGTAGTATCTGATGTTTGTTGTAATTCTAAAATTACCAATCCTTTTTTCAAAGCATGTAATGTACCACTAGGTACATAAAACAAATCATTCTTATTAACCGGCACAATGTTTAATAGGGAATTTCAATTATGGTTATTAATCAAAGTTATTAATTCAGCTTTAGTCTGTGCTTTGTGTCCATAAACTATTTTTGCATTTTTGATTGTATCCAAAATATATCATAATTCTGTTTTGCTTGAAACATTGTGATTATCGTTGGCATATGCGTCTGTTGGGTGTACTTGGATGCTCAAATCATCATTGCAATCTAAGAGTTTCAATAATAACGGATATTGTGTATTTTCGTGGTTATCAAAAAACGCTCGATGGTCCTGATAGAACTCATGAAGTGTCATATTTTTATATTCATTATTTGCAATGATTGATGATTTACCTTCAATGCCGCTAATGATTCATGCCTCGCCAAGATTTTCTTTGAAAGAAATTCCATATTGAGCAAGATTGTGGCCTCCTCAAAGTTTGGGGACAAGGTATGGCTGTAAAAAAATAATATTATTTTTCATTTCGATGTCTATTATAACTTACAATTTTAGAGCACTATGTGAAGTATTCTGATTAGCAAATTGTGAATAGAATGTAGTATTCTTGTTTAGTTTATTTATGTTTGTTTTAATAGACACAATTTATTAATTTAATTTACCAAAATAGATAGTTGTTCGTACTAATTGATGAACATATGAAGATTCGTTATCATATCAAGCAAATACTTTGTAAAGTTTTTTGCCGTTTACATCCAACAACATTGTTAATTTAGGATCAAAAATTGAACCATGAGTTTCTCCAATAATGTCACATGAAACTATTTGATCATCATTGTAACCGAGTGTTTCGTTTGCTGCTTTTTTCATTGTTTCGTTAATTTCATTCACTGTAGGGGTTTTCTCAAATTCACATACTAAATCTACAAGCGAACCTGTTAGAGTAGGTACACGCATCGCTAGTCCATGTAATTTACCTTTTAATGATGGAATTACTAAACCAATTGCTTTAGCAGCTCCTGTTGATGTAGGCACAATTGATACTGCGGCTGCTCTAGCACGACGCAAATCACTGTGAGGAGCATCTTGTAGTCTTTGGTCAGCTGTGTATGCATGGATGGTAGTCATCATTCCGTTTGTAATACCGAATTTATTATTTAGCACGTTAACCATTGGTGCCAAAGCGTTGGTAGTACATGAAGCTGCTGAAATAATTTGGTCTGTTTTTTTTAAAATACTGTGGTTAACGTTATAAACCACAGTAGGGATGTTATCACCTTTTGCAGGAGCGGAAATGATAACTTTTTTTGCACCAGCTGTTAGATGCTTATTAGCTCCTTCTTTATCTACAAATCGTCCTGTAGATTCAATGACGATATCAACATTTAATTTTGATCAAGGCAATGCTGAAGGTTCCTTTTCTGCAAAAACAGGGATAACTTTATCATTTATTTTAATGTTGTTTTGTTCAGCGGACACCTCTGCATCTATTTTGCCATGAGCTGAGTCATATTTTAGTAGATGTGCTAAGGTTTCTGCACTTGTTAAATCATTGATGGCGACAATATCCACCTCTTTATTTTTTATTAATTCTCTAAATACTAATCTTCCAATTCTTCCAAATCCGTTAATTGCAATTTTAATTGACATAAATTTTTTAATTCTCCTAATTTTTATAATAACCATTAATGATTATACTCACATTTTGTATGTAAAAAAAAGTAGTGTTTTCGCTGATCTTTTAGACGAAAAATTTAGTTACAGAACCGCTTTAGAAAGCTACAATAACTACAATATATGTGTACAAAATATCCTTGGTAACTTTGGATATGAGGTGGTACTTTCTAGTTACACTTCCCAAGATATATAAAAAATAGTCAATTTACTTAATTTTGTTTATTTATATATTTTGAAGGGAGGTAATTATGGAATTAATGACTAAAGATAATAAAAAACAAACAGTGGGCGGAATTGCGCCAATGCTGTTATGAGTAATTATTATGGGAGTTAGTATGGCCGTCAGTACAGCAACACATACAGCTAGTTCAATTATTGATGCTAAACAAAGAGCGAAAGCATCTAATGAACACCAAAATAAAAAAAGTTACTATGCATTTAGACAAAATAACGGATATATTCGTATGTCTGCATATCCAAGTAGATCAACAATGATGGCACCGTTATAGATAAACAGAGTAATAAAATAAGTGCGTTAGCATGAAGTTAAATAAGCTAAGACTTCAATCAATATATTCAACTATTTTTCTAAAAATAACTATGTTAACTGTCAACCATAATAAATCTTTTAGGGACGAAGTATAATTTATGAGCATGAAGCAAGTAAAAATTACTAAATACAATAAAGACCCTAAACGTGTCGGTGACGAGATTGTTGTTGAAATTCAGCCAACAAGAGGGCCTAAAGTCCCTGCTTGATTTGCTGGAGCAATGCAAGAGGCCTTAAAGCCAATTGTCGCTCGCTTGGATAACATTGTTAAGATGAATAATCTTAAAGAGTAATTCAAATCTCGCAATCAAACACACTAGTTTATTCAAAACCAAGATACATTTAATTAACTTTGAATCCCTATCTTGGTTTTTTCTTTTTATTAATAAATCTGTGATGTATTTTTGAATAGTGAATGTAAGAGATAATTATGGCGAAATACAAAATTACTAAATATCCATCAGATCCGCAATTGGAAAATACTGAATTTGAAGTAGTTATAATTAAGAATATGATATTGTTTAATTTGGTAAAGAAAATTGCTACGGATGTAGGAAACATCAAAACTCATTTAAAAAAACATGACAGACGTTTAGACAAATTCGTTAAGGCGAATAAACTCAAAGAGCAAACAAACTAGTCAATTTAACCAATTTTAAATATAAGAACCTAATTTTGTAGTTTATTTTTAGTGGGTAAAAATTTATGGACATAAATAATGCCAGAAATTATTGAAGCACATAGAGCTAAATCCATGAGCATATTTTGGAAAAGGTGATAATTCAATGATTGAGCATTACCATTGAAAATAAATAAAATTATCATAATAGCTAACATTTGAAAAATAGTTTTCATTTTGCCAAAAATGTTGGCTGAAATATCTTTTGCATGTTTTTGAGTAATTGTATACATGCGTAGAGCATCTACGATTACATCACGTGAAATCATAATGATGGGAATTCAAACATAAATTTTCCCTTGAAATGCAAAACAAATTAAAATTGCATTAATAAGTAATTTATCAGCAATTGGATCTCATAGTCTACCAAAATCACTTGTTCATTGGTTGCGTCTAGCCAAATATCCATCTAAAGCATCTGTCAAACACGCAAGCACAAAACATAATGCCGCTATTACATTAGTTATTGAAAAAGAATAAGTTGTACCATTAAAATTAATGTGATAAATATCGGCAGATGACATTAATAATAAAACAACAATGATTGGTACAAGCAATATGCGAAAAATGGTGAAAAAATTAGGAATTGATTGCTTTTTAAAAACCATGTTAAAACTTTAGACTACCTGGAGATCTAGGGAAAGGGATTGCGTCACGAATATTATCTAAATTGAGAAGATACATTAGTAAACGTTCAAAACCTAAACCAAATCCAGCGGATGAATGATAACCATATTTTCGTAAGTCCAAGTATCACTGAATATTTTTTAAATCAATATGTAACTCTTGACAACGATTTAATAACGTATCATAGTCATCTTCCCTTTGACTACCACCAATGATTTCACCCACCCCCGGAACTAATAAATCGCATGCTGCTACAGTTTTATTATCGGAATTTACTTTCATGTAGAAAGCCTTAATTTCTTTAGGGTAATTAAAAATAAACACTGGACTATTATAAATTTTTTCACAAATGTATCGTTCGTGTTCGCTCGCGAGATCCATACCAAAATGAATATCATTATTTTCAAATTTATGGTCTTTTTTTACAGCAGTTTGTAATAAATTAATAACTTCTTGATATTCAACCTTATTAAATTTATCTTTAATAAGTGTATTCAATCTTTGTTGAATTTCAGGATTGTTTTTAGTGAAAAAATTAATTTCATCATTACATTGTTTAGTAATATCTTTAACAATGGTTTTGATGAAAGTTTCAATGACTAGCATCAGTTGATTTAAGTCAATAAAAGCAATTTCAGGTTCAATCATTCAAAATTCTGCTATATGGCGATTAGTGTGACTATATTCTGCTCTAAACGTTGGTCCAAAAGTGTACACTTGGCTAAATGCTTGAGCATATGCTTCTGCATTTAATTGCCCCGAAACGGTTAATTTAGCCGTTTTATCAAAAAATGTTTTACTAGGTGTACCGTTAATTAATTCAAAATTTTCTCCAGCTCCTTCTGCATCGTTGGATGTGATAATAGGCGAAGCCACTCAGATAAAACCGTTATCTTGGAAGAATTTATGAATGATATAAGCTAAGCGACTACGAACACGCATGATGCTAGCAAATGTTGTGGTACGAGCTCGTAAATGAGCATGATCACGCAAAAATTCTAAAGAGTGTTGTTTTTTTTGCAATGGATAATCTTCGTGAGCTTGCTTAAGTAGTTTGACTTCTTTAGCCACCAATTCATATTTTTGTTCAGCTTTATTATTTGTTTTAATTTCACCAACTGCTAAAACGGCACTGCCAGTACGTGCACTAATTACTGTGTCAAAACCTGTAGTTGTAAGTTTTTTATACACCACTTGAATATTATTGATGGTTGTTCCATCATTAATTTCCAAAAACGCAATCTTACCACTATCACGATTAGATTTAACTCAACCTTTAATTGTGACCAAACTTGATTGATGCGGACTTTCAAAAATCTCTTTAATTTCTATCGTTTTCATATTGATGGTAATTATATGAAACGATAAATATTCTAAAAATTATTTCTTCCACAAGCCATGAATATTACAATATTCATAAACGGTAGCATCTTTACCAATTTTTAAATTATGTTGTGGTTTATCATTTGGTACCAATCATTTTATGACCCATGTTTTGTTTGAAAAAGAACCAATTCAATTAATGAAATGCTCTGGTACCATTGGGTGTGGTACACTACCTACTTGCACAGCATAAATTGGTGCATCAGCTATTTTACAGTCTTTAACTTTATCAATTAAGACTGGAACATGTTTTTCTACTGCTGCATCAACACTATTAGCCTCTAATAAATTGATTGGTTGATTACAACAAACTAAGTTCTCTGATTGATCTTGTAACTTTAAAATGATGTTACCACAGACTGAACATTTATACATTTTTACTTGTTTCATATAGGATACCTCTTTGCATATTACTTTTTATAAGTATATTACCCATTTTCCAAATCTATTTTTAACAAACGATTTAATTCTACCGCATATTCTATTGGTAGTTCATCAACGAAAGGTTCAATGAAACCTAAAACCAATAAATGTTTAGCATTTTGTTGATCTATTGAACGACTATTTAAATAAAACATTTTTTCTTTGTCTAGATCAGTAACTTTAGCTTCGTGTTTTAAAAAAGATGTGTGGTTGGCTATGATTTCTGTTGGGATTGTGTCCGTCTTACTTTTGTTATCTAAAATTAAAGTATCACATTGCACCTCTGCATAGCTATTGGTTGCATTTTTAGTAATGTTTACTAAACCACGATAAGTAGCATTACCTCCATTGTGAGCAATTGATTTAGAAATAATTTGGCTACGTGTATTTTTACCAATGTGAATCATTTTTGCTCCTGCATCTTGAATCACATCATGATGGGCGATAGCAATCGAAATACATTTTGCTGAAGCGTTGTCACCTTTGAGAATCGTTGCTGGATACTTCATATTAAGTTTGCTACCCAAATTACCATCAATTCATTCCATTGTAGCGTTAGATTCACATAGACAGCGCTTGGTGACTAAATTTAATACATTATCCGATCAGTTCTGAATTGTAGAATAACGTGCTTTAGCATTTTTTAATACAAACACTTCGACAACTGCTGCATGTAAATTATTTTGATCATAAATGGGAGCAGTACAGCCTTCGGTGTAATGTACTTTAGCTCCTTCATCAACAATGATGAGTGTTCGTTCAAATTGACCGACTGATTTAGTATTAATACGAAAATAAGCTTGCAATGGTTTTGCTAATTGGACACCTTTAGGAACATATATGAAAGAACCGCCAGACCATACTGCGGTGTTTAAAGCTGCATACTTGTTATCATTACTAGATACTAATTTACCAAAATATTTTTTAACTAATTGTGGATATTTTTTGATAGCAGTTTCAATGTTGGTAAAAATGACTTTTTTATCTTTTAATTCTTTAATCAAATCATGGTAAATTGACTCTGAATCATATTGATTATTAATTCCTGATAAGAATTTAGCATCAATTTCTTGCACATTTAATTTTTTAAAAGTGTTTCTAATTTTTTTAGGGATATCTCTTCATTGTTGGTTGTTCTTAATTGGTGAGGCATAGTAGATGTAATCATTAAAATTGATAAAGTTTAAATCTACACCTCAACGGGGATTTTTGAGTTCTTTGAATGCTTTGTAAGCTTTTAACCGAATATTTAACATTCAGGTTGGTTCTTGTTTGATTTTAGAAATTTGTTTAATTACATTAATGGATAATCCTTTATTGAATGAAAGATTTGATTGGTTTCGATCATTAAATCCATATTGGTATGTCTGTTGAGGAAATTGATATTTCATTTGCATAGATATTATAATTAAAGCCTTTTTAATGAATAAAATGAATAAATATAAAAAAGTTAATCAGTTGATCAGCCTAGTGCTCACGAATTTGAAACAATCACCATCTTCTTTTGCTTCCATCAAAGAAATTACTTTAGCTTTTTTTAAAGATAACATTTTTGCAGAGTACCAACTCAATGGTGTTAATCAACAATTAACTTATCAAAATATGTTCGCTTTAGCAACTCACGTGAGCAACAATATTTTGTCTAAGCACATAGTAACCAAAGGCGATATTGTTTTAAGGATGCATAATTCTCCAAATTGATATATCGCATTTTGAGGGATAATTGGTGCAGGTTTTAAGCCTATTTTGGTTAAACCTGAAATTGACAATGAATATTTAAAAACAATTTTGACAAAAATTAGTGTCGCTGATGAAATCAACGACACTAATTTTCATCATTGGAATACCCCCAATGATAAGATCAAAAGGCGCACAGAATATGCTACAGAAGTAGCTTTTTTATCATCAGGGACTACAAACATTCCTAAAGTAGTAACTTATGATGTTGCTTCTTTGATATCGCAAATCTCAATTGCCTCTGAGATTTTAAAACATAATAAAATGATTCGTTTGGGAAACTGAATGAAAGATGCAAACAAAATCAAAATTTTAGCCTTTCTTCCTTTGCATCACATTTTTGGTTTTATAGTAATTGTAATTTGGTTTAGTTTTTTTGGTAGAACAATTGTTTTTTTAAAAGATCTTTCACCAGAAACTATTCGCACAACTTGCACGGAACATAAAGTTACTCATTTTTTTGCTGTGCCAATGGTTTGAGAAAATGTTGTTAATAGTCTCATGACTGAAGCAACAAAACAAAAAAAACAAAAACAATTATTAGGTGCTATAAATTTAGGTAATTTTTTGCAAAATATTTTACCAAAAACCGGGAATTACATTGTACGAAACTTGCTTTTTAAGCGATTGCGAAAAAAGATTTTAGGTGAAAATTTACGTTTTTTAATTTCTGGTGGGGCAATGATTAATGAACGATATTTAAAAGTTCTTAATGGATTAGGTTATGCTGTTCATAATGGTTACGGTTTGACAGAAAGTGGTATCATTTCTGTGGAATTATCTAAATATCCACGTTTCCGTAATAAATTAACAGTTGGCAAACCTTTTAAAATTGTTCAATGAAAAATTAATCAGCAGAATGAATTGCTTTTAAAAGGTAATTTACTTTTCAAGAGTAAAATGGAGTCTGGGCAATTAACTGTTAATAATAAAGATGAATGATATAACACGCATGATGTTGCTAGAGTTAAAAATAATCGCTTAATGATTCTTGGGCGTTCAGATAATGTAATCATTGGTGCTGATGGTGAAAACATTAATCCAGAGGAACTAGAAAATTTATTCAACATTGATAAACGTTATCAATGTGCAATTCTTGGTATTAAACAACGCTCTGGTAGCCATCAAATTAATCTAATAATTTTATTTAAAAATGTAGACCAAACTACACAAACATTACTTATTAAGAAAATCAAAGAAATTGCCAATCATCTTTCGCTTTATCAAAGACCAACAAAATATTACTTAGTAGATAAATTACCACTTACAGAATTAGGTAAAATTCAACACCAAACACTAGTTGAATTATATGAAAATCATAAATTAAAATTAGTGCCTTGTACTTCTGAAGCGAACACGAATTTACAATTTGTCCAAACTGAAAATGTTCAAAATCTATTAATCATTATTAGAAAGTGCTATGCAAAAATATTTAATACTAGTCTTAATGATATTCATGATAACACTAATTTTATTTATGATTTAGGTGGTAGTAGTCTTGATTATTACAGCCTTCTGAACGAAATCTACTTGCAGATAAATAAAGAAATTAAACTTTCGGGATCAACTGTTTTATTGACGCCTTTAGATTTTGCGTTATTTTTTACTAAAAATTAAATAGAATTAGTTTTATGAATAAGCTTACTAAACGCCGTGAACCGATATTTGCTTTAGCCAGCTCTGGTCCAATTTTTTTAAATTTATTTTTTAGCATTTACATTCAGAATGCGCTCATTGGTAATTCGGGAGCCATAATTTTTTTTGGTCAAGAAAATCAAGCAATCGTTGCCACTGTTGTTTTTAGTATTCTATTTACAATTGGTAAAGTAATTGATGCTTTATTAAATATTCCTGCTGCTCATATTAGTGATCGCACTAAAACTCGCTGGGGAAGACGCCGTCCTTGTATTTTAATTGGGATGATCGGATTAATTTGCACTTATCTTGCTATCAGTAATCCTATAAGTTTGGAGCCAAATAGTATGAGCAATACATTTTATATATTTGTAGCTCTTTTACTTTATTTTGCTAGTTATTGCCTTTGTTTAGAATCATTTTATGCTTCGTTTCCTGAGATTACATATGATGTTCAAGCCCGTATTCGTTTAACGAGTTGAAAGGCGTTTTATGATACCATTTGCTATTCAATTGGGTATGCGTTATTTCCAGTAATTTTAGGTGCGATTAAAGATATACCTGGAGTAAATATGCGTTGAATATCCATGTCTTTGTCACCGTTGATGCTTACCATGATTATTCCATTAATCTTCATTAAAGAACCCCCTTCTTACTTAATAACATATACAGCGAGTGGTGTTAAACAAAAAAAATTATCAAACGAAGTTAAATTAAAAGAAAGTGTTGGATTTTTTGAATCAATCAAAATTACGATTGGTAATAAACCGTTTTTAACCTGGATTATTATCTTTGCAGTTTTTTATTTTGGTTTAGATTTATTCTTACAAGGTCAAACGACAATTGCTTCTTCTTCCATGGGATTAAAAACATGGCAAATTACAGTGATTAATACTGCGGCGTTTGCGCCAATTCCATTAATGTTATTGTTAAATAAAAAGATTATGAATCGTTATGGATTTAAAGTTTCCTTTATCATAGCGATAACCACTTTTATTTTAGCAATGTTATCGTTTATGATTGCGTATAAAAATTGAATAGATTCTAATTTAATAATCTTAATTATTACCGCCATCGGCTCATCAATTGGTAGTTTTGGGTTAACTAATTTTTTCTCTGCTCCTTATTTAGTGCCTACCCAAATAGCTAAAGAACAAACAGATAAGAACCAACGAGCTAATCAAGCAATGTTTTTTGGTACTCAAGGAATTGTGGTAGCATTATCTAATGCTTTAAATGAACCAGTATGGATAAATGTCTCAAAAATTGACTATGAAAATCATCCTGAATTTGGACCGCATGTCATTACATATATCATTGTTGCGATTTGTACTTTAGCATTAGTTGCCGCTTTTTTTATGCCTAAACACTTACAAAATATTGGGAAAAAGCAGTCATAATGTCAAAATCATATAAGAATGCTTGATATAAAAATTTGTTTCGATGATTTATGAAAACAACAGGGTGGTTGCCTTCATTAATTCTTTTTAAACCAAAATATTATTATGAAAATAAAAAAATTCAAAAGCGATATATTAAAGGACCAGCCATTGTTATTAGTAATCATAAAACAACACTTGATCCATTTTTATTAATGTTTGTGTTTGTCACTAGATATTTACGATGTTTAGTTGGCGAAATAATTTATGTGAGAGTCCGTAGTGCAAAAACTATTTTGAATTTATTCGGTTCAATTAAAGTTGAGCGATACAATGCTAACCCAGATTTTATTGGTGAGTGCAATGAAGTTTTACAGCATGGCGATGTTATTCAAATTTTTCCTGAAGGTCGTTTACCACTTCGTGGTAGTGAAATGATGCTTCCCTTTAAATCTTCGGCTGCGCTAATTGCTATTCAATCAAGAGTACCTATTATTCCTGTGTATCATACTGGTAATTATGGAATATTCAAAAGGGAGACAATTGCAATTGGCGTACCGATTCACATATACGAATCAACTAAAGTCTCAAACCCATCATTAGCCGAATTGCAAAGATTAACTAAAATTTTAGAACAAAAGATTTTAGAATTAAAAGCCATGGTAGAACATGGAAAAAAATAAAATTAAACATTTTTACTGATTATTATGACTTTGTAAAATTTTTGCTTGACCATCGTGGTGAATTATTTATCATCGAAAATATCACTATATGGAAGGAGCTTTTAAACGTTTGAAATTAAAAGGACCAGGTATTATTGTTTGCAATCACAATCATTGAATTGAAGCACCATTAATTACTTTTACTATGCCATTACGAAATATTTGTTCAGTAATTTCTGATGTAGTTGTGAGCAATAAAATAAGTCGTTGATTTCTCAATGCTATAGATACTGTTATTATCAATAAAGAAAAATTTGAACTAGAAAATTTCAAAAAAATTATTAATCTATTAAAGAATGGTCAGCTAATATTAATTTTTCCTGAAGGAGCCATGAACGGAACAAAAGAAATTGCACCATTAAAAACAGGTGTAGCAACTATTTCATATTTAGCAAATGTTCCCATTTATCCAATTTACATCCATCCCCATCATAAACCATTTCATCCACAACATATCATCTTAGGTAAAAAGATAGTTTTGTATGATCACTTTAAGGAACTAAACACAATCACTAGTTCTGAAATGACCAAAATGCTTTATGATTATTTGAATTTAATGAAAGATACATTGGAATCAGAAATAAACAATTAATTATGAAAAAATCTAGATTAGGATATGGTAGATATTGAACCAATCCGATGCCTGAAAACGAACTTCAACAACTAGAATCAAGTGGTGACATCCAAACGATTCCGGATTTGTTGAAATTTTTGAATAAAAATTATGCAAATTTAGTGGCAATAACTAGCAAAAATTTTTCAAAAACATATTTTGACATGTTGAATGATGTTGCAAAAATGCAAAGTTTTCTCATTGCCAAGGAAATTAAATTCGGTGATATCGTAGGTTTGCATATGAAAAACGAGTATGCTTTCATCACGATGTTTTTAGCAATCACATCCATGGGAGCGATTTCTATGGTTTTTCCTTTATCAATGCCTGGAATATTGATCGCAAATCTTATAGAGAAGCATCATGTTAGACTATTAATTTATAGTGATTCATTAGATAAGATTTATTCTTCTTGAAATAATAAAACTCAAGTTATCAATACCGCTAAAATTGAAAACAAAGGTAAAGAGAAAAATAGCACAGTTAAATTAACCAAAAATACAATAGCTGCACTTTATTTCACAGGTGGAACTATTGGTAAACCAAAAATAGTTACTTTAACTCATCGTAATTTAACAAGAGGAATGGTAAATGGTGCATATGGTTTTCCTAAAATATTACATCTAAATTATTTAACAGTTATTCCGTTTTTTCATATTTTTGGTTTAGTACGTAGTTTGCTTACGCCACTATATACAGGAAGTAATAATTACATTTGCGATGAGCCCAAAAATTTTATTCATAATTTTTCTATCGCTCACCCAGATATCACTTGCATTACACCATCATTATTAGAAGTGATATGTTTTTTTGGAGAACAGAACAAACAATTACTTGGTGGAAAATTGAAATTCATAGTTTGTGGAGGAGCACACATTCCACAATCTTTGCTAATTAGAGCAGCAAAATTGGGAATTTATGCATCAAGTGGTTACGGGTCCACTGAGACTACTAATTTAGTTTCTGGTAATCGTTTCTCACTTAAACGACCGCATTCAGTTGGTTACTTATTCCCACATCAAAAAATTAAAATTGTTAATGGCGAACTTTGAATTAAAGGAGACAACGTTTCACCAGGTTATTTTTTTGATAAAGTTAATACAAATCTTGCGTTTGATAAAGGATGATTTAAAACAGGAGACCTAGTTGAGTATAAAAATAAAAATCTTTACATTATTGGAAGAAATACAAACACAATTGTTTTACCAAGTGGGGAGAAGATATTCCCAGAAGAAATTGAAGCTATTTTTAATGATTATTCTTTAATTAAAGATTCTTTAATTTATTATGAAAAAGGTGAATTGATTTTAGAAGTTTACCCATATATGAATCAAAATTCAAATACAAAAAATGTGAATGATTTAATTAAAGATTATTATGAGAAAACCAATCGCACATTGCCAATGTTTATGAGGATCAATAAATTAATTATTCGTACAACTGATTTTAAGCGATCTCCTGTTATGAAAATATTGAGAAATCAACAATAATCATTTAATATTTATTTATGGATATATTGCCACAATTAATTATCATTTTTAAGAAAGTAATACCGGACGCAAAAATTGACTATGCACTAATCGATGAAAATACTCACATATTCAATGATATTTGTGCAAATAGTAGCACTCTTATCATGGTGGCTTTTGCCATTGAAAAGCAATTTAAAATCACTTTGCCTGATTTTTTGCAAATGCGCACCATAACTGTTGGTGATGCTATTAAAACTATTCAATCTCAGTTATCTAAAGCTAACCATAAGTAAATAATAGTGAAGTTATATATTGCAAAAATTAATCAGGATTTACAAACAAGGAAAGTTAGTAAAAAATTACTAGCTACTGTTAACAATTATTTAAATCCACAGGCTCGCATCCAAAAAATTGCTTCCCATCTACTATTGACACATGTATTACGTATTCATCATGTCTCAAACAGCGGCATAAGTGTTAATGAATATGGAAAACCATTTTTAAAAAATCAAAGTTTATATTTCAATTTATCGCATAGTGATAATTATGTAATTTGTGCTGTTTCTAAATTTTCAGTTGGAGCTGATATTGAAAAAATTAATCAACGAATTAAAAGTATTTCTCAAGCATTTCTTTCTGTAAGTGAACAAAAAATGTATCATCGATCATCAGCTGCAAAATTAACACAAATATGAACTTTAAAAGAAGCCGTTGTTAAATTAATAGGTACTGGTATTACTAAAAAAATGAATTCTTTTCCCTTAGATAACTTAAAGATTAGCGGTATGCAAATATACACATGAAGTAAGTTATTCAATAAAAATATGCAAATAGCGATTGCTCAATATGAGAAAATTGGTGAGCTTAAAATTATTGAAGTGCAACTTTAATGAATTATTAAAATTGCGTTGTTTTTTAGAGTTTAAAAACTAAACTTGAAAAAGTTTGATTAATTATTTTACTAATGGGTAAAATGTTATTCTTCCAGCTTATTTCATTTTTATTTTTATCAAAAATACTATCACTAACAATTTTAATAATTACACAAGGTATGTTATTATGTTTACATGTTTGAACAATAGCTGCTCCTTCCATGTCAACAACAATTGCATTCTTACTAATTTTGAAATTCTTAAAGTTATTTTGATTGATAAAAGTTTCACCTGTTACCAATTCATCGTGAGAAATTTTATAATTTAGAGGTTGCAAGATTTTACGGATTTTTTTAATTAATGCTTGATCTATTTTAAATTGAACAGGCAAATGTGGCAATCGATTTGGTTCATAACCAAATGCTGTCAAATCAATATCAAAATAACTGACAATTTTAGGAATAATGACATTATTTAAGTGAACATTTGGTTTAATTGCACCGCAACTACCAATGTTAATAATGTTAGTCACCTTACAACTATTAATTAATGTTTGTGTAGCCATTGCCGCATTAACTTTTCCAACACCACTATAAATAAGACACGCTGAATGGTTATGTTGTTTTCATATAAATATATCGTATCCGTTTTGTTTTAGAACGGAAAAGTTGATAAACTCTTTCAATAAATTAGGTAATTCGTTTTTTAAAGCAATTACAAAACCAATCATTGTCTAATTATAGTGCTTACTCATTTCTTGTTTAAGCATTGTAAATGCTAATTTAAGATTATGTTTAGCAAGTTTAATATATTTAAGTCGATTAGATACATCTTTTTTGGTTCTGGCTGGTTCTAATTTATCTGCACAATAAATAATCATTGTTAAAGTACTTGAATGAACATTAGGAATAACATGATAACTAACCGCATCTAAAATTTGTGGATCTTTAATGTTAAAAAATTTCTGAGCGTAAATTGCACTCGCTAATCCGTGCATTGTGTGAATTGTAGGGAACATTTTTTTATCTCATTTTTCTATCATGCTCTTAATTTTTGTTTGACTAAATTCTTTAGCAATGTCGTGATACATTGCAGCAATATAGGCCTTTTTTATTAACTTAGGAGCAATTGCCTTAGTCAATTCAACTGCTAATTTGGCAACTCTTAAAGTATGTTCATACCGTTTAAATGAAAGTAATGGACGAATCTGATTAGAAATGTATAACCCATGTGAACTAATGTAATCGCTCACTGATGTCGTCAAGTAACGATTGTTTGGTTCAATTCGCAATTGACTACTTGAAATCATGATTGGTTTAACATTAAGAAAAGTAGCAGGAATAGACTTAACTATTTTTTTATGATTTCTTTTTACTACGAGTAATTTTACTAATTGTAAAATATCCCTTCAAGATTTTCATTGTTTGAAATCAAGGTACCGATCTGATCCAATCACGAAATATAAATGAGCATTTGGATATTTTTTATGAAAATACTTCAAAGTATCAATCGTATATGAAACGATTTTGTTTTTCACAAAAACTTCATGGGTGGATATTTCAATATCTCGGTATCTACCGAACAATAATTTAAGCATATTAATTCGGTCAGCAATGGGTGCATAAGGTTGATGATCTTTTAGCGGAGGGTTTTTGCTTGGAATAATGATAAATTTTTTGAATTGTAAATGCTTTTTGATAGTTTTATAAATTAATAGATGACCGATGTGTACCGGATCAAAAACACCACCTAAAAGTATTATATTATCCATGTTCCAATTATATTGATTAATGCAAGTGACTTTGTATAATTACCTCGTTTTTATCATATGTCACGTAAATACATAGAAGAAGATATAAAAGTCCTAGAGGGTTTAGAGCCTGTTCGTAAACGTCCGGGGATGTACATTGGTTCTGTTGATAATAACGGATTACATCACTTAGTTTGAGAAATTTTTGATAATGCTGTTGATGAAATTATTTCTGGCAATGTAGATACCATTCGATTGACACTTCACAAAGATAATTCAATCGAGATTGAGGATAATGGTCGGGGGATTCCGTTTGGTAAAAATGTCACTACTAATCTATCAACAATTGATACCGTATTTACTTTTTTACATGCTGGTGGTAAGTTTGATGACAATGCTTATAAAACATCGGGAGGTTTACACGGAGTTGGTGCTTCGGTTGTTAATGCATTAAGTGAATGAATGAATGTTACTGTCAAACGTGAAGGTAAAGTGATTGAATCCAAGTACCTCAACGGTGGTAAAATTGAACAACCAGCGAAAATTATTGGTGCTACTAATCGCACTGGTACAACAGTCCATTTTAAACCTGATTCTAGCATTTTCCGTTCAATTATTTTCAATCCGACCATTATTAAAGAACGAATTCGCGAAACAGCCTATTTGTATAAAAATGTTCATGTTATTTTTACAAATGAAATAACCAAAGAGACAACCACATTTTTTTCAGAAAATGGAATTAGTGAGTATGTTAATTTTATTAATGATGGTAAGACTTCATTACATGAAACCGCATATTTTCACGGGAATTCTAAAATTGATAACATTGATGTAGAAATAGCTTTTCAATATACAACAAGCTCATCCGAAGTAATCGTTTCGTTTGCAAACTCTGTAAAAACAAAAGAAGGTGGTTCACATGAAACCGCTTTCAAAGCTTCGTTAACTGAAACGATTAATGAATATGCGCGTAAGTGAAAATTACTAAAAGAAAAAGATAAGAATTTTGAAGGCGATGATGTTCGTGAGGGATTAACTGCTGTTATTTCAATTATGATTCCTGAGAAAATAATTTCATATGAAGGTCAGACTAAGAACAAACTTTTTACTCAGGAAGCACTTGCTGCGGTTAAGCGTATGTTTGCTCCCAAGTTTACTTATTGATTAGAAGAAAATAAGAAAGCAGCTGAAAAAATTATCAATAAGGCCATGGTTGCACGTGATGCGCGAGCAGCAGCTCGTAAAGCGCGTGAAAATGTTAGGAAACTAAAATCAACTGGTAGAGAAATTTTAATTCTTTCTGGGAAATTAACACCTGCACAATCTAAGAATCCTAAAGAAAAGGAATTATTCTTGGTTGAAGGAGATTCAGCTGGGGGTACAGCTAAATTGGCGCGCGATAAGTTCCGACAAGCAATTTTACCTTTGCGTGGTAAGGTAATGAATGTTGAAAAAGCAAAATTACATGACTTATTAGTAAATGAAGAAATTTGTACAATTATTTCTACTTTAGGAACCGGTATTGGCGATGAATTTAAATTAGAAAATTTGAAATATGACAAAGTAATTATCATGACAGATGCTGATACTGATGGGGCTCATATTCAAGTGTTACTTTTAACTTTTTTTTATCGCTTTATGAAACCGCTAATTGAAAATCATAAAGTTTACATTGCTTTGCCACCGCTTTATCGAATTACTAATAAAAATAGCAAAGCGGTAAGTTATGCATGAAATGAGCAGACATTAAATGAAGAAAAAAAGAAAA
The DNA here is from genome assembly GCA_031275175.1 of Mycoplasmataceae bacterium. Taxonomy (GTDB): domain Bacteria; phylum Bacillota_I; class Bacilli_A; order Mycoplasmatales; family Mycoplasmoidaceae; genus Malacoplasma_A. Next base: position 4,721 of record JAISPD010000017.1, on the reverse strand, counting down.
ATGTTAATCATGAAATTCAACGATATAAAGGTTTAGGTGAAATGAGCGCAGAACAATTACGCGAAACCACTATGAATGTTCTGACTCGTCAACTAATTAAGGTTTCCATTGATGACATAGCTTTAGCTGAACGCAGAGTAAGTGAATTAATGAGCGATAATGTTGCGATTCGTAAATTATGAATTGATAACAACATAGATTTTTCACCGGAGAGTGAATAATGGCTAAAACTGAAATTTCATCAATTCATATCAAACCTATTGAAGAAATCATGTCTGAAAGTTTTGGCAAGTATGCCAAATATATTATTCAGGATCGGGCATTACCAGATGTTCGAGATGGATTAAAACCAGTACAACGACGAATTATTTATGCGATGAATGATTTACAGCTTTTTTATGATAAACCTCATAAAAAATCTGCTAGAACAGTTGGTGAAGTAATTGGTAAATACCATCCTCATGGTGATACTTCAATTTATGACGCTATGGTACGCATGTCTCAAAACTGAAAGAATAATATGCCATTGTTGGATATGCATGGTAATAATGGTTCCATTGATGGTGATGGCCCAGCAGCTATGCGTTACACTGAATGTCGTTTATCTCAATTTGGCCAAACATTGATTGAAAATATCAAGAAAGACACTGTTCCGTTTATTAATAATTTTGATGATAGCGAAAAAGAACCTACTGTGTTGCCCACTTTTTTACCAAATTTATTAATTAATGGAGCAAACGGAATTGCTGCTGGTTATGCAACTAATATTCCACCATTCAATTTGACAGAGGTAATTGATGCAATCATTACTAGAATAGATTCACCAACAGGTTATTTGTCAACCATTTTGAAAATAATGCCAGGTCCTGATTTTCCTACAGGTGGTCTATTATTAAATCCTAAAGGTGTGCGTGAAGCTTATGAAAAAGGTAAAGGGAAAATTATTATTCGAGGTAAGATCTCTCAAAAAAGTGCTAAACAAATTTATATTACAGAAATTCCTTATGAAACCAATAAATCAACCATTATTAAAAATATTCAAGAGTTAGCAATTAAGCATGACGTATTAAACATTGAAGAAGTGCGTGACGAATCCGATGATCATGGTATCGCCATTGCCCTTGATATGAAAAATGGTAAGAATTTTGAGTTTGTAAAGAACTTTTTATTTAAAAATACTCCTTTGCAAATCTCTTACAACATCAATATGGTAGCGATTAAAGACCGTAAGCCATACTGTATGCCGTTGTTAGAAGTGCTTGATGCTTTTATTGACCACATTCAAAATATCACGATTTTGGCAAGTAAATATGATTTAAATAGAGCCAAATTGCGTAAAGAAATTATTACAGGTTTGGTTAAAGCCATTAGTATGATGGATGATGTTATTGAATTAATTCGTAAATCCAGTGACAAAGTTACTGCTAAAAATAATTTAATGTCAAAAATGGTTTTTAGCGAAACGCAAGCTGAAGCAATTGTTAACATGCGTCTTTATCGTTTGTCCAATCATGATGTAACTACACTTAAGCAGGAGTTAATTGAACTGGAAAGCCAAATTTGTGAATTAGAATTACTAATTAAAGATAAGGATCATCGTAACAATTTCTTAAAAAACAAATTACGGATTTATAAGAAAATATTTGGTTCTGCTCGCAAAACTTTGATTTCGCAAGAAGAAACGAAAATTACGATTGACCAAGCTGACATTATTGAAGATCGTGAAAATATTATCCTAGTAACTAGGGATGGATACCTTAAAAACATTTATAAACGTAGCTATGCTAATTCTGAACATGATCATTTAAAACTAAAAGAAGGCGATATCCCAATCATACAGTTTATTTCTAATCAACGTGATAAAGTTATTCTAATTACAAGTAAGGGCAATTACATTAGTATTCCTACTTTTAAAATTCCTGAATCAAAATGAGGCGATATGGGTATACATTTAAATAATATTGTCGTCAATGATCCAGATGATAAAATTATTCAGGCTTTTAACTTTTCTAATAATTTAGAAGATAGTCGTTGTCTTATAATCGCTAGTCGTAAAAATAAAATTAAAAGAACATTAATCAAAGATTTAGGAATTTCTAAATTAATTAAAATTACTACCGTTATGAAACTTGATGCTGGTGATGCGGTAACTTCATGTGTTGTTTGTGAAAATAGCACTGATGCATCACAAAAAATTGGTGTAATTACTAAATATGGTATGGGATTATTTTATCCAATTGATCAAGTTAGTATTATTTCACGTACTGCCGCTGGGGTTAAAAATGTTTTCTTAAATGAAGATGATGAAGTGAGTGCCATTTTTTTAGATGATCCAAAACGTGAATTTATTTTGATTGGTTGTAAACAAGGTATGAAACGCATCCATCGAGAATTAATAACCATTGGTAACCGAACAAACAAAGGGAATCGATTAATTAGCCAAGTGAAATCTCATCCATTTGAAGTACTTAATGCTTTTCCAGTTAATAACAATGACTGGATAAATCATGTAAACATTGATGGACAATGATCTTTGATTAAAGCGAGTGTGGTAGTGATTGGCAATGATGAAACTCGTGTAAGTATGATTAACAATAAATTTTCTATTTTTGTTAATCGAACAAGTTTAGTTGAAAATGAAAGTGTTGATAATACAATTTTTGATAAGTAAAGTATGGCAAAAATTAAAACTAAAGCTCATTGATTAAATTATTTCCGACCAACAATTTTTATTAAGTCTTACACTAATCTTAATATTTTCTTATTAAAAAAAATTGGTATCAAGATGTTAATTTGTGATTTGGATAATACACTTTCACCGCATTTCACAAAATGACCTAATAAAAAAGTTATTAATTTTTGCAATGAAATTCGTAGCAACGATATTAAATTAGCAATCGTTTCCAATAATTCTAAGAAACGTGTGCTAACTTATACAAGTCGATTAGAAGTTGATGAAGTTATTTTTAATGCCAAGAAACCGATGAAACGCAAAATTACTAAGATGTTAACTAGACAAAATTTAAGACCAAACGAAGTAATATTTTTGGGTGATCAATTTATTACCGATATTTGAACAGCCAGCCGTATTGGGTGCAAAAGTATTTTAGTGTCACCAATTACTGATGAACTATCGGATGACTCTTCTTCTAAACTAATAAAATTTCTTAATAAACATATTTATCGAAAATTGGAACATGGTAATTACCTATCATTAGATAAAACACGTAGTGAAAGTTTAAATGATGAACATCAATTTATTTAATGATTCTATCGACAATCCCGCCACCGAGACAAATTTTCTTATCATATAAAACGGCAAATTGACCAGGAGTAATAGATAAAGTTTGGGTATATGAAAGTAATACACCATTTTTTGTCTTATTGAATGTACCATTTATTAATTTTTGGCGATGACGAAAACGAATTTTAATTTTTTTATTTGTGGGTTTTGGACTAATTCAATTAAATTTGATTAATTGACATTTTGTCGACATTAGATATTTATTTTTAAAATAAGCGTTACAAACAAACAGAATATTTTTTTTGAGGTCCTTTCCACAAACAAAATATTTTGAAGGAAACCCAGATAAATTTAAATTTTTATTTTGACCATTGGTATAAAAAATGACCCCATCATGTTTACCAATTATTTTATTGCTAGATATATCAACGATGTCACCCTTTTTGTATGGGAAATAATTATTTAAAAAGAGCTTAAAATTACGTTCACCGATAAAACAGATACCAGTTGAATCCTTTTTTGATCAATTTGCTAATCCGATCTTTTTTGCAATCTGTCGAACCTTGTCTTTAGTAAGATTACCAATTGGAAACGTTATCTTTTGTAATTGTTGTTGGTTTAATCAACACAAAAAATAAGTTTGGTCCTTATCTTGGTCTTTTGCTTTCGTTAAAAAAAACTTATTTTGTTTTTGGATAACATTAGCATAATGTCCCATTGCTATCCGCTCACATTTAAAGTGTTTTTTAGCATATTTAATGAACTCATCAAATTTTATATACTTATTGCACAGAATATCAGGGTTTGGTGTTCGACCAACCCTATATTCATTGAGCATATACTTAAAAACTTTTTTTCAATATTCATCAATAAATTCAGTACGAAATATCTTAATGTTTAATTTTTTTGCCACACTTCTTGCAATTTGAAAATCTTTTACAGCATTACACTGTTTTTGAGTTATGGATAAATGTCCTTTAATATCACCATTGACATAAGGATCTCAATTTTGCATAAAAACTCCAATCACGTCATATCCTTGTTTTTTAAGTAAATATGCACAAACAGATGAATCTACACCACCTGACATTCCCAATATTATTTTACCTTTTGGGTGTGAAATTTTATTCATGAATGAATTATATCTTGGTTTGAATAACTAGTTTGTTTTGAATTGTGAATTTAACGAAATTCAAGTCTAGCAACTCTCTCCTCGAGCTTGTCCGAGCGAGCATTGATGTCTTCAACATCTCCTGCAATTTTCTTTACCAAATTAAGTAATGTCATATTCCTCTTATTAACAATACATTAAAATATTTATTAGCAAGAACCTTAATTGTTAAGATTTTATTGCTCCATTTCTAAAAGATCAGCGAAAATGTCCCGAGTAAAGGATCAGCGACTTTGTCCCAAAATAACGTTTAATTAACGAGAAGGACAAATAATGACCAAGGAAGAATACAAATACATATTAATA
>JAISPD010000015.1 GCA_031275175.1 Mycoplasmataceae bacterium | reverse complement strand
TTTTCTTTTTTTACATGTTTGTAATACACTTCGAACGACAGTAAAAGCTATAAAGTGATTCCAATCCCGAAAACTACCAGAAACTTTCATTTTTGTTTTCACATGTCTAAAATCTCGTTAATTAAATGTTATTTTGGGACAAAGTCGCTGATCTTTTAGATAGTTACAATTTTTACAACCTCATAAAAACTTGAGTAAACCTAATGTTTAAATTTTCTCGGTAAATAGTTACGAAATATTCGACAGATAAAACTCGGTCAAGTAAACCCTTAATTAAAAATGTTGTAAATTGTAATCCAACGATAAGAAAATGCTATACAATATTAAAGCATGTAAAGAAAGTGGTTGCACAACTCACCTGATAATCTTTGATTATGGGTTAAAAGCTTTGAATACAACGTATTTGAACTTAACATTGTGCCAATCAAGCACAATGTTTTTCTTTATATGTGAATATTACAATTAAGGCAGTGAATGGAACAAAAATTAATAAATGAAAAAATAATTGATAACAAATTATTGATTATTGATGAGAACGGTAATAAATTAGGACCAATGAATAAAATGGATGCTGTTCGTTTAGCAAAAGAAAGAGGATATGATTTAGTTTTATTTGTACCAGCAAGTAAAACCGGTGGATTAGGAATTGCAAAAATTGTGGATTATGGTAAATTTGCATATGAACAAAAAATTAAAGATAAGCAATCTCGTAAAAACCAAAATATCGTTCGCATTAAAGAAGTTAAAGTAAGACCGCAGATTAGCGATCATGATTTAAGATGAAGAGCAAATCAAGCAATTAATTGAATTAATGATAATGCTCAGATTAAGTTTAAGATTCAGGCTTTCGGTAGAATGGGATACAAACCAGAATTAATTCAAGAAACTTATGACAAGTTTATTAATTTTTTAGGTGATAAAGCAAAAATAATAACCCCATTAAAAAAACTTACACCAGTATTGTATGAGGCAACAATTGCTAAGGCAAAGTAATTACATAGAGGAGAACCATATGAAAAAAATAAAACATAAAACTAAAAAATCAGCTTGCAAGCGTTTTAAAAAAACTGCTAGTGGTAAAATTATGATGAAACATTCACATCGTAGTCATCAAGCGCACAGCAAAACTACGAAGCAAAAAAGACATTTGAAACACGATATTCAATTAAGCTCTGCGATGAGCAAAAGACATCGTTATACAATTAGTTAAGTTAATTAATAGGTTAAATTAGGAGGAATTTTCTATGAGAGTTAAGGGTGGATCAACCACAAGACAACGCCGTAAGGCAATTAAAAGAAAAGTGGAAGGTGCTTGGGGAACAAAACACACATCCTATAAGATTGCACGCCAAACTTTAATTCGTTCATCAGAGTATGCGTATCGTGATCGAAAAGCACGTAAACGTGATTTCCGTAAATTGTGGAATACACGCATCAACGCTACTTTGCGATCAATGGGGTACAACTATTCCACATTTATTAATGCATTACATAAAAATAAAATTGCCATTAATCGAAAAATGTTAAGTGAACTTGCTATTAATAACCCACAAGAATTTAAAATACTTGTTGAGAAAGTGATGAAAAAATAGTAACATGTTGAAAACTATTATTGAACGAACAAGTTGTCGAAGCTACTTAAAACAATCAATTCCACATGAAAAAATTGCTCAGTTAAAACAAGCAATCAATGCATCTCCAACAGCGCGAAATTTACAAGATTTTTCTTGTATTTTTATTACAGACGAAACAATCCGACAAAAACTTAGTGTTTTTGCTAATCAACAATTACACGTCAAAGAAGCACCATTATTTTTAATTTTTATTGCTGATCAAAATCGTCCTAACAGTCTTACAAAGTGAACTGAAGTAGATAGTATCATTGCTGCATCAACAGCGTTGTATGCAGCAGAAAGTATTGGATTGCAAACTTGTTTAATAGGCCGTATTGTAGAATACGAAGCAGAAATTAAAACATTATTGAACATTCAAGGCAATGTCAAAATAACAATTGGTTTAACTGTAGGTTTCCCTAAAACAAAAACGCCACAATCAGCTAAATTAAACCGTTGTTATGATGAAAAATATAACATTGCTTTAGTTCAACAAGGTAAATAATGCAATTAGATCTAAAAGATATTTTTGATGCACAAATAATTTTAGATCGTTCTATACATGTTAAACATGACGTTTTATATAATCAAGTTCTTGATGAACTTAAACTTGCTTTAACAGTTGAACTTGCCGAATTAGCCAATGCAACACGTGTCTTTAAATTTTGATCTTTAAAATCACCAGAGTCAAGGACAGATATTTTAGAAGAATATGTTGATGGGGTTCATTTCATAACTTCATTAAGCATTATTTTTAAAGCGAAAAGTAAATTTACATTGCTGGATGACATTTCTATATTAGATAAGAAAAATACGACTAAATATTTCAACGAGTTATTCAATATGATTAGTCTTTTGAAAGATGCTACATCTATTGAAAGATGGTATCAAAAATACTTGATTTTAGGTTACCATTTAGGTTTCTCCTTCAATGATATTTATGAAGCCTATTTCAAAAAAAACCAGATCAATTTTAAGCGCCAACAAGAAAATTATTAATGAATAAATATAAAGATTCTCAAATCAAACATATATATATCAATGACCAAATAATTATGTATCGAGTATTTATGTGAGATAAATTTACTGTTAATATGTCAATCGACAAAAATGATAATTGTATTAATGTCTATACACATCCAAACATATCGCAAAAGATTTTGCAAGAATTCATTGAGAAAAATATCTTGCGCTTTCATAAATTTATTCAAAGTAAAAAAAGTAACTTTGAATTAAATTCAAAGGCGAGTTATATTTATTTATTAAATGAAAAATATCAAGTTCAAGTAATCCAAGCAAAATCTCATCGTAAATATGAAATATATAATAAAAATATTTATTTACAATGTCATAAGCCCAGTGACAAATTGTTTCTCATTAAGAAAATATTATCCGACTACTGTAATAAATTTGTCGTACCATTGTTTAATCAACTTGCTAAAAAAATGCAAATTAAGAATGTGAAATTAGCTTTTCGTTGAATGGTCTCAAAATATGGGGTTTGTCAACATTCACCAATAAACAAAATAACATTAGGGTTGCAAACAGTTTCTTATGCCAAAGAAATTATTGAATATTTAATTGTGCATGAATTAGTGCATGTTTTACATCCCCATCACCAAAAATCATTTTGAAATTGTGTCGCGCAATATATTCCTAATTGAAAAGAATTACAGAATAAATTACATGCTAATATGCTTAATTACATTGATTGTGATGAATAATAGAAAAATACAATTAAAGTTCATTTTATTCTATGCTGTTGAAAACTACGCATGTGTAATGATTTTCGAGTAAAATAATCAAGCAAGTTAGGCAAAATTATGAAGATACTTCAAAAAGACATTAAATCAAATAAAGTTAAATATAAAATTTTAAGTAGCGAAAAAATTTGGACAGATCAACAAGAAATTGTTCGCAAATCTTTGGCTAAAAAAATAAAAGTTCCTGGATTCAGAGTTGGTCATGTGCCTGTGGATATTGCTCGCAAGCAAATAAGTGAATATGAAGTGATAAATGGTGCCTTAAAGAAAGCAGTCGATAAAAATTATGATGATTTAGTCAATGATAAAGATTTTGATAGTGATCAAGTAATTGAGGACTCAGTTTCAATAGAATTAGGCAAAGTGGATGCACAAAATTTGGAAGTTACCTTTATTTTTGATAAATTTCCAGAAGTTACAATTGAGGATTACAAGAAAATTAAAATTAATTATGTGCAACCAGAAATAAAAAAATCTGAAATCGAACATCAGATTAATCGCTATTTAGCAAAAGATACTATGTTAATTCCTAAAAATGCCGATGTTATCTCAGAAGGAGATATGGTTAATTTTGATTTTAAAGGTTTTGTTGATGATAAACCATTTGATGGAGGAGAATCTAAAGGTTATGAGTTAAAAATCGGTTCTAACAGTTTTATTCCAGGATTTGAAAAACAGATGATTGGTTTAAAAAAAGGAGAAAAGAAAACGATTGATATTATTTTCCCTAATGATTATCATACTGAAAATTTGCGTGGTAAAAAAGCCAAATTTGAACTCAATATAAACGACATTAAAACCATTAAACAACCGGTTTTAGATGAAGCATACATTAGTAAATTCGCTATTCATAATGTTAAAAATGAAGCGCAGTTTAAAAAATACATTACTAATCAACTAATGGAACAAAAGGAATATTTTGAGAAACAAAAAGCAATTAAAAAAATATCTGCATGATTAATAGATCATACAAAATTGTCATATGTTCCTAAATCATTACTTGACTTAGAAACCAAACGTTTAAATGAAGATGTTGAAAAAAAAGCTGTATCATCAAAAATAACTAAAGGAGAATATATTAGCAAAAGGTTAGGTTACAAAGATCATGCAGCATTTGAGCATGAATTAAAGAAAACTGCTGAAAAAAATTTACGACTAGTAGTGGCGATTCAAAAAATTATTGATGATTTGAAAATCGAAGTTAGTGAAAAAGATCTTCAAGCCCACTTTGAAAAATTGGCAAAGGTTTATGGGACTTCCGTTGATGCGATAAAACAACGATTAAATAATAATTTTGAAGGCGTTGAAACTTTCATATTGCAAGAAAAAACATTTGATAAGTTAATCGAACTTAACAAATAGTTATTCATCAGCATTATTTTTATAGTAACTAAAAATAATTTCTTCTAGATTAATTTGTTCTGGTAAATCAACTCAGTAATCAGCTTCTTGTTTAATTTGATCGCGATAATTAGCAATGGCAACTGCATAAACACCATTTTTCTTGTATTCTTTAATACCTTTTACATCATCTTCTAATCCGATACATTCTTCTGGTTTTATCGCAAGTTTCTTTAATAAAGAGCCTAAAGCATCAGTTTCGCTGTCTACACTGGGCTTCATTACGCCATTTGATATGTAGTAAAACTTGTCATATAAACCTAATCGTTGGATTTCTAAAACAGCATTAGCAGATGTACTAATAACTATTAGTTTTAATCCTTTTTTAATAGCTTCATCAATTAGTTGATGAATTCCGTTTAAAACATTGTTAGGTTCAAGGGTGTGTTTTATTAGATGTACAAATAATTCATTTTTATTAGTGGCTAAATGTTGGATTTCACTATCTGATAGATGAAGGTGATGATTTTTTGCAATTTGATGAGCAATGGTGAGTCGAGGTAAACCTACTAAGGGGGTTCATTCTTCATTAGTTAAGTTAATGTGGTGAAAACTAAAAATACTTTTCCAAGTAATAAAATGAAAAAAAGACAAATTAGTAATCACGCCATCAATATCGAAAATTATTGTTTTTAACATAGTTTGTCTATTTCTATAAGTTCTATCTTAACTGAATTATCTACAATCTTGTTGTAGATTTTCAAGCGTTTAAAACTTTTGGCATAAAGTTTCAATTTTTGTTCATAGTTATTTAATTTATTTTTACTTCGTTTGATACTATCAGCAATAGCTGTAACCGAAATGTGATACTTTTTGGCGATTTCTTGTAAAGAAAGATCTTTTAAATAGTAATCTTGCAAATAAGTTCTTTGTTTTTTAGTGAATAGGTTTTGATAGCGAATAAACAACTCACTATATTTTACGGTTTCCTTTTTATTATTCATTGATGTGTATTTCTTTTGTAAGACCATGAATAAACATCTCCAGATCAAATATTTTTAAATCTTCTAACGATTCACCGAACCCAATAAATTTAACAGGTAAGTTGAAAGCATCTTTAATTGCTAACACTATACCACCTTTTGATGTACTGTCCATTTTAGTCAAAATAATTCCTGTGATGTTGGTGACTTCGTTAAAGGCTTTTGCTTGGTTAATCCCAGATTGCCCAGTTGTAGCATCTATGACTAATAGTGATTCGATTGGTTGAGTATCATCAAAACGTTTAATTATCCCTTGAATTTTTTTCAATTCATTCATCAAGTGTATTTTATTTTGTAAGCGCCCAGATGTATCGCAAATAACAATATCGATCATATTTTTGCGAGCATATTCCAACCCACCATAAATAACACTTGCTGGGTCTTGCCCACTTTTTTGTGGTTTAAAAATTGGAACACCAATTTTATTAGCCCAAATTTCTAATTGCGCTACAGCACCAGCACGAAAAGTATCACCCGCTATCAAACAAACTTTATGATGCTCCATTTTATACTTATATGCTAATTTAGCGATACTAGTAGTCTTGCCTACACCATTAACTCCGGTTACTAGAATTACGTTTTGTTTATTTGGTATTAATTTGATGGAAGTGTCTACAAAGGTATCTTGAATATAATAAATAAATAATTTATCAATGATTATTTGTCTGATCAAATCTGGATTAGTAATTCTCTGATATTTAATTTCTTCAGTAATTGCTGTCAATATTTTTTGTGTAGCATTAGTACCAATATCAAAAAATAATAAGGCCTCTTCAATGTTTTGAATTAATTCATCATCAAGACGGTGGTGTTTAGCAACAATTTTGTTAATTGAATCATTTAAAACACTGGATGATTTTTTTAAACCTTGGTCAAATTTTTTTTGTTCAATTTCATTTTTTTTTTGGTTGATTTCTGCAATTTGTTCAGATACATCTTTACGATGAGAAAACAATTTTTTAAGTTTATTGAATACACTCATAATAATTATTGACTAACTTTATCATTAGCAAATTCGTTCTTAGCTTGTGTGAGGGAAACTTTAAACAAACTAGTAACACCTTTAGTTTGCATGGTTGCACCAAATAATACGTCACAACGTTCCATAGTGCCTGGTCGATGAGTAATTACCACAAATTGCGTATTTTTTGCATTTTCATGAACGATATTACCAAATCTTTCCACATTGGCTGGATCAAGGGCTGATTCAGCTTCATCCAAAATTACAAGAGGGAAACTCTTGTTTTTTAAAATAGCAAATAAAATTGAAAAAGCAACTAAAGTTTTTTCACCACCGGATAACAAATTTAAATGAACAACATTTTTACCGGGTGGATTAGCAATAACATCAATACCACTTGTCAGAATATTTTCTGGATCAACATACTCTACACGGCAGATTCCGCCACCGAATAAATATTTGAAGACTTCTGGTAGGGTTGCATTGACATCATTTATAGTTTTAGTAAAGTCTTCTTTAGCTTTATTGTCTAGTTCATGAATGGCAGCAGCCATGTCATTTTTAGCCTTTTCTAGTTCTTCTTGTTGTTTCATTAATTCATCATAGCGTTTTTGTTTGGTCTCTAGCTCTTCCATTGCTTCCATGTTAATTGAACCTAAGCGATTAATTTCTGTTTGAAGCTTGGTAATGGTTTCGCGAGCCTGATTCTCGGACATTGGTAATTCATTATTGTAATGTTCCATGACATATTCAATCGTCATATGATAGTTTTGGCTAATTTTATTACGAGCGTTTTCAATTACAGCTTCGCAACGTACTTTTTCAGTTTCTTGCACTCCTACAGTGTCACGGTGCTTATCTATCAAAAAGCGTAATTCTGTTAATTTTGCCTCGAGATCATCAATTTTTGCTTTATGAATTGCTTTATTTTGCCGTGAAACATTTAAAGATTGGGTAATTTTATCTTTACTTGCATTTAAATTTGCAATTTCTTCATTAATTGAATTTTCACTTCAAGGTTGCTGACTCTTGTCCGCTAAATCATTTTTCTTAACTAATTGTTCATAATCCATTTGATATTTGTAATATTGATTATCATTGGTTTTGGCAATCTCTTCATAATGTAATAACAAAATTTTCTTTTCATTTAGTTTGAAAGATGTTTCGTTCAATTCAGACGTAACCTTATCTAATTGGATACGATAATCAACTAATTCAGCATCTAATGAATTAAACAGATTTTGCATTTCGGTTAATTTTGCTTCTAAGTTAATCGCCATGAGTGGATTCATTTTGTTGTATCCACCAGTAATTGCACCGCCTGGGGCGGCAAGGTCACCATCTAATGAAATGATGCGATAAATTTGGTAAGTGTATTTTGATAAAATGATGGCATTGTGTAAATCATCAGCAACGATCGTGTTACCTAATAAATTACCAAAAACATCTGAGTAATCTGGTTCGCACTCAACTAAGTTCTTGGCAATATCAATAAAACCTTTTTGCATTTTAAGAACTTCAATGTGTTCATCCTTAACAATGCGTGGTTTAATGGTATTTAAAGGTAAGAAAGTTGCTTTGCCACTTTTATTGCGTTTTAAAAAATCAATCGCAGTGTTAGCATCATCACTAGTTTCTACAATGATATTTTGAAGATTTTTACCCAACGCAGTTAAAATAGCTTTTTCATATTCTGGTTGAACCTTTAAAAAATCTCTAATTGTTCCTTTTATACCAGATAAGGCTGCTTTGTTTTCCATGATAGTTTTTACACCACTATCCATGTGTGAACGTGAATCTATGGCTTCTTGTAAATTTTTCACTTGCATACGAGTTTCGGCTAATTTAATTGAACGTTCACTTGATAAGTTCATTAATTCATTACGTTTACTTGTTAATTTATTAAGCGTATCTGTGTATGCTTCTACTTCACCTTGTAATTTATTAATTTTATCTTTGGCATCTTCAAGTTCAAATTTAGTAGTTGATAATAATTGACGATATGCTTCTGCTCGTTTTTCCATATTGTCACTTGAGGCATCATTCAGTAGCTTGCTTTGGATATTGACTTTTTTTAATTCAACCCGATTAATTTTTTCAATCAAGTCTGTTAATTGTTGAGTTAAAACTTCAATATTCTTATCGGCAATTTCAGCTTTTTCACGAGCTAGTTTCAAAGTTTCAGTTAGCGTCTTAATGTCAGGTTCAAACATTTGTAATTCGCTACGAGCATTTTTAAGATCAATGTTAATTTTCTCCAGTTTTGCTTGAAAATGAATTAAATCTTTTGCCGTCATTGTTAAATCTAAATGCATTAACTCTTTACGTTTTTCTGCATAAATTTTTGCTTTTTCAGCTTGTTTAGTAAGCTTTTTGACGTCATTACCTAATTCATTAGTAATATCAAGAATACGATTTAAATTTTCTTCAGTTCTTGCTAATTGTGCATTTGATTCATCCCGTTTTTTTGTATATAAACCTATCCCAGCAGCTTCTTCAAAAATTGCTCGACGATCCTCTGGTTTAGCCTCCACAAATCATTGAACAGTACCTTGAGAAATAATTCCTAATGAACCCTTTGATAACCCTGTATCTAAGAAAATATCTTGAATGTCTTTTAAACGACATGGTTGATCATTAATGAGATATTCATTTATCCCTGCTCCCCTTGTTAATTTGCGAGTAATTGATATTTCGTTGCCGTCATGGTGCAGAACTTTATTAGTATTGTTAAAAATAAGTGTCACTTCAGCATATTTAGATTGTTCGTGACCTTTGGAACCATGGAAAATTACATCATCATTAGTTTTCCCACGTAATGTTTTATTGCTTCGTTCTCCCAAAACTCATTTGACAGCATCTACAATATTAGATTTACCGCTACCATTGGGGCCAACAATTCCTGACATTGGTTGATCAAAATCAATCGTTACATTATTTGCAAACGATTTAAATCCGACGGCTTTAAACTTTTTAAGAAATAACATCGTTATTTTTTCCTCATTCTCTGGTAAACTATTTTAGCAACTTGCATCTGTGCATCCTTAATTTTGTTTCCGATTCCAATACCCATTTTAATGTTGTCAATTCATAATTCTACTCGCGTATTACCTAATTCCTTATTAGTAGTTTTATAAAAAATGTGATGTTTACCTGTTTTTTGTATTTGTTCTTGTAACATAGTTTTAAAATCAGCCATATCATTTAAAGAATGAATCTCATATAAATGAATGATTGTTCGTTTTAGAATAGTTTGACATTTTTTTAGACCTTGATCTAAATATACAGCACCAATGAAAGATTCAAAAACATCTTCTATTATATTTTCAGAAATGTTGTTTTTATCCCTTATAGAGTCTCCAAATTTAATTAATTCTGGTAGTCTTAATATTTTTGATGCTTTTGCTAAAGTTTTAGATTGTACCATCATAATTCTTTGTTTGGACAAATCACCTTCGTTCATGTCTAAATATTTCTTCAATAAATGTTCGCTAACGATCAATTCTATGACTGCATCACCTAAAAATTCTAATTTTTCATAATTACTTTGAATTTTGTGGTTATGCGTACATGAAGCGTGTGTGAATGCTTGTTGATAAAGTGCAAAATTTTTGGGTGTGATATCAAATTGCTTTAATAATTGTTGAATTTGGTACATTATTTTTTACCTATGACAGAATTAATGCTAGCAATAACGTTTTTCTCTACTGCATCATGTAACATTCGGATTGAAGAACTAAATTGTTGTTCATCCGCATTACCGTGTGTCTTGACAGCATTTTTTTGTAAACCCATTACAAAGGCTCCAGCATTATTTTTGTAATCAAACGTTCGACTTACTTTTTTAAATACATTAATTGAGCATAAAGCCGCTAATCAATTTCATGGTTTTTTAAATTCTTGTTTAATTACAGATTTAAGTGCAGATAAACCACCTTCTAATGCTTTTAATGTGATGTTGCCTGTATATCCATCAGCAATCGCTACATCCACAGGACCACTTAATAAGTTTCGCGGTTCAACAAAACCAACAAAATTAATACTTGGATCTTCAGAAATTAATTGGTATGCTTCATTTTGATAAGCAAATCCTTTGCCTTTTTCTGTTCCAATATTAATTAAACCTACTTTTGGTTTGGTAATGTTGCGAATGACTTCTGAATAGATGCTGCCAATTTTTGCAAAATGATATAAATCTAAAGCGGTACATGTTTTATTGGCACCAACATCCAACATCATAAAACCTCTTTTATTAGTTGTTGGTAAATACGGCATAAATGCTGGTTTATTAATACCTTTAATTAAACCAAGCAACATGTAAGTCATTGGAACATAACAACTACTTGACCCTGCAGACAGCACCCCATCAGCTAAATTCTGCTGCACAAGTTCAATAGCTTTGTACATGGAAGAGTTAGTTTTGCGCATTGCTATAACGGGATTTTCATTCATAGCAATAACTTCTGAGGCATGAACGATTTCAAATTGGTCGTTTGGCAAAAGACGTTTTTCAATGATTGCTTTATCACCAATTAATATAAATTTGACGTTAGCATTTTGTTGACTAAATTTTCGACATGCTTTGATTGCTTCTGAAAGATCATTTTCAAAACCCATTACATCTATTGCTAATTTCATAAATAATGTAATTATATAGTCAATTATTTTTGAATACCGATATAGAAAAAATATGTCGATTGGTTTCCATTAATCAAAGTAACTTTTAATGAAAACTTTTCCATCAAATATTTCTCAAGTGAACGAATATCACGTTTTTGTGCTTCTTTTCCATAAATAATATATGCTTTTTTAGGTCGTTTAATTTTACTTAGCAATGTTTCGTTTGTTGTTTCCAAAGTTTTATTCATGTTATCACTAGAAGCAACAATTTTTTTATCGATGATACCAATAAAATGATTACGTTTGACATCGATCTGAGAATATTGAATATCTTTACTTGAAATGGATATTTTAGCAACTACTAAATTTTTGGTATTTTTGTTAATGTTGTTAACATTTTCTTCAAAATTCTTAACATTATCAAATGATAAGCATGCTAAATACGAGAAAACGATATTATTAAAGTTAATAATTTCTATGTTAATATCACTACCAACCAGTGCTTTAGTTTCATTAGCAGCCAGAGCATAATTAATGTTGTCGAGGATAATAATGATGTTGGATGTATTGGCATCACGGATTTTATCCATAAATTCTTGCACTGAAGGATTACCCACAATTTCAGTGACAATTGTGTTGGTTATATTAAAATCATCAAGATAAATTTTAGCAAGTGCTACAGATGGTACAGTTGCAATAATTTTTGGTTCAAATGGTAGGCGTTTTTTTTGCTTAATTTGTTTTTCTAATTTTTCCAAAGCGGTTCCTGGATTACGCTCAATGAATTGAAGTGTCATATTTTCAATTTTTACGCGATTAAACTCACCATATTGCGCGCCAATCTCTAATACGGCATGAGGGGTAAGCGTGTGCACATGTAATTTAACGATATCACCATCAACAACAATTGCAATTGAATTTCCAATTTTCGAAAGTTCTTTTTTAAAATATGCTTTATCAAAATCCTTTTTATTGGATTGTTCGAGCGAAACACGAGATTTTAAAGCCATGATGAATTCGCAGCAATATCCAAAACCCACATTGCTATCTTCTAATTTATCAATAAAAGATTTCCTATCTTCGATATTTGCTATTGGTATTTTTTTGACATATTGGTCTGGCTGTTTTTTGTTAATTGCCAAAAGCATACCATCAAAAAAACAACATAAACCATAACCACCCGAATCTACAACCCCAACTTCTTTTAATTCATAGAGCATATTTGGGGTTTCTGCTAAAATTTTTCGAGCTTCTTCACAAGCGACGTACATAACTTCTTCAATTGATTTAAAATTTCTACGTTTAGCTAATGCTTCTGCAGTGACGCGAATTACTGTTAAAATTGTACCTTCCTTAGGTGTTACCACAGCTGCATAAGCAGTATTTTTGGCAGCTGTAAAAGCATTAACTAAGTCAATAATGCCAATTTGATTTCTGCCTTCTTTAAAAACGGAAACTAGCCCTTTAATGATTTGTGAAAAGATTACTCCCGAATTACCACGAGCGTTCATTAGCAGTCCACGAGAGAATTGCTTCCCCAACAACTGAATATCAGTGTAATCAACATTAATGATGGAATCTATTGCTCCATTGATGGTAATCATCATATTGGTGCCTGTATCGCCATCAGGAACTGGGAAAACGTTTAATTGATTGATGTATTCATATTCTTTGGCGAGTGTTTTACCACCAGCGATAAACATTTCTTTCAATTTTGTAGCATTTAGAGTAATCATAAACAGTTATTGATCTCCACAAACTTTAACATTAACGACAATGCCAAAAAGATCAAAATTCTTCTTGACATTAAAATATACCATATCTTGTACTTTACGAGCAAGTTGCGAAACATTTGTAATGTAATGTAGTGGTTTAAAAGTAATATCTAAGACGGTATGAGTATCATTAATTTGAACATTAAAATTCTCTTTGGTATTGATGCCGGGAATTTTAGAGACTACATTGGTAATTAAATGCAAAATTAGGCTATGATCATAATTAATTTGGTTAACTTTGGACATGAACAAAGTATACCATATTCCTTGATAAGATAATAAATTGAGGTTTAATCTATTTTCCTTGGTTAAAGTTGGATTTATGACTGTATAATTGTGTCTCATTTAGAAAAATATGGCTGTACAACAAAGAAGAACAAGTAAATCACGAAAAGGTATGCGTCGTTCGCATCATGCATTAAAAGTTGTCAAAACTACCGTTTGCAAGAAATGCGGTCGCCCAATCCAACCTCATAAAGTTTGTCCGTATTGCGGATATTATAAAAATCGTAAAGTAATTAATGTTAAATAAGTAAATGCGCCCAACTAAGGAAGTAAAAATGCTCCCAACAAACGAAACAAAAAATGATTCTCATTCAGAGAATGGTGGTTCAACCAATTTTGATTTTAGTCATATCCCCTCAGGTGATGAATTTCAAAAAATCAAAATCAAGCGAGAGAATCGCTGGTTTAACTCAGCAATGGCATTGTTAGTGATAACAATTGGTAGTTGCATTGGAGTAATAATAGGTGTTTTAGTTAATCATTTTGCCTAATATAGGCTCTTAAAGGATAAGATTTATGAAAATTGCGGTTTTAAAAGAAAATAAATACGAATATCGAGTTTGTCTCGTACCTAGTGATATTGCAGTATTAGTGAAGAATCACCATGAAATATATGTGACTAAAGATGCAGGTGTCAATGCAGGTTTTAGTGATCATGATTTCTTGGAAGTGGGTGCTAAAATAGTCAAAACCAATCGCATTGCTATTGACAGTGCTGACCTTATTTTAAAGATTAGTAAACCTTTGCCGAATGAATTGAAGTGCTTTAATGCAAATAAGTTATTAATGTCCATTTTTAATTTTGCTAATAACCCTAACATATTAGCTAAAATTCTAAAAATGAAAATTGCCAGCATAGCTATTGAAGCAGTTCAAGAAAATGATGTATATGAATTAATTATCCCTAATGAACAAATTAAGGGTCGTTTTGGTGTTTTATTAGGCACATATCATCTATCTAAGCTTTCAAAGTTTGGTTTGGGTAAAACATTTACAAGTTTAGAACACAATCATAATAAAGCTCAATTTACCATTATCAATGCTTCTTATGCCGGTTTAGAGGCAGCAAAAACAGTTTTGGGTCTTGGTGGTAATCTAAGTATTTTGGAAAATGATGAGCATTTAGCTAAACAAATTAAAGAAGATCACCATTTACAAACATTGGCTAAATTAAATAAGTCTACATTTGAAGTTGTGAAAGCAGATTTTACTGATTTAAGTAAAATAGTTGCTGTTACCGATGTTTTAATCAACACCAATTCAGTTCCGGGTTCATTGACAGCTAAACGAATCACTCAAAAAATGGTTACTTCTATGAAAGTTGGAAGTGTAATTGTGGATTTAGCAATTGACCAAGGCGTAGCTGGAGACACAGAAAAAAAACCAACCTCATTTGAAAAGCCATTTTTTATTACAGAAGGTGTTAAACATTTTGCAATTGAAAACATTCCTTCTTTATTTAGCAATAGTATTAGTGAAGCTACTAGCAATATTTTGACTGAAAAATTTTTGAACGATTTAAAAGGTGATCAAATACTAGATGTAATCAAACAACACAAAGCATTATTTAATGCGATCACTACCTATGATGGTTTTTTAACAAATAAGGTTGTGGCAGATGCTTTACATCTAGAATATAAAGATATTAAAACCCTAATAAAATAGACGGTTTTTGTTTATAGCATCATTATTTAAAATTCTTAGAATGATTTTTATGGTAGTTGGCAATTCACTGCTTAGAAGCTAAAGAAATTTTGATTTGATGTTTAATAACTTTTGCTAAATAAATGTGTGTGCCTTCACTTTCATTGGCAACAACAAAAGAAAAAGTTACATTAGTACCGACTCCACATTCACCATGCTTATTTAGAGCAATAATCGAAATAGGACCGCAATGTTTTTTATTTTTTTGAAAATAGTTTTTATCAAAATCATCAATTGCTTTTTGTGCGGCTTGAGATGGTGTTAAGCCTTTAGCCATTAATTCAACAGTTTTGAACGACAAAGATCCCTTCATGATATCTTCACCGAGTCCAGTAGCAGTTGCGCCACCTATGTTATTGTCGCAATAATAACCGCTGCCCGGAAATGGAGAATCACCAATTCTTCCTGGTTTTTTATAGAATAAACCACTTGTAGATGTGCCTGAAAATATATTACCAAGTGTATCTAGACTAACTACCCCCACAGTATCATGTCCATCATATGGAGATAAAGTTGGGTTTTTCAATAATGTTTTAGCTTTTTTTAAATAAATTTTTTCTGCACGTTTACTAAGCATATTTTGCATAGGAAAATTATTTTGCTTTGCATATTTTTCAGCACCAGAAGATACTAAAAAATTGTTAAATTTTTCTAAACTAAGTTTTTGAGCGACCTGAATTGGATTTTTAATTTTTTTTACACCTGCAATAGCACCAATTGATAAATTTTGGCCATTCATAAAACCTGCATCTAATTCTACTTGACCATCACAATTAGGTAATCCACCATAGCCAACAGATTTATAGTATGGAAAATCTTCAACATCTGATATGACATTAACAATTGCTTTTCCTTGGGGATCACCACGTTTTAGCAAAAAGAGATTTTTTTGCATACTTGCGAAAGGCATCGCTCATGTTCCGATAAAACAATATTTCATAGTCTCAAATTATATAATTTTGTTATAAATTAGAATGTCTTTATGAATAAGTTACATTTTGGGGAGACTTTAAAATCACATAAACCTCAAGCGACACCAATCAAAGAGTTTTTTGGAAAATTATCTCAAGGTTTAATGCTACCTATATCTATGTTACCAATTGCTGGTATCATGATTGGGTTGGGTTCTATTTTTTCGGATAATTCTGTGATTCACAACACAGGGGTTAATATTTTTGGAAAATATTTACAAGAACCAGGAAGCATAGTTTTTTCGGCTTTGCCAGGATTATTCGCAATTTCAATTGCTGTGAAATTTACCAAAGATTCTGGGCCGGCTGGAGTCTGTGCTTTTTTAGGATGATTAATTTTTAATGCTTTTCAAACGGCCTTAATTGTACCACATAAAACAGGTGATGATATTACTAATTATAGTTTCTTGTTCTATGATTTAGATCTTGATGAATACAAAGCTGTTTTCACATCAAATATTGGTATTCAATCATTATCAACTTCTGTTTTTGGTGGGATTGTCATAGGAACTTTAACTGCTTTTGCCTTTAATAAATTTAAAAATATTCAACTTCCTAAAGCCATTGGTTTTTTCTCAGGCATTCGTTTTATACCAGTTATTTTATTCGGTATGCTCGGGATTGTGTCCATCATATTTTCCATGGCTTGACCAATTATTGGTATAGGTTTATACAATTTGGGCATTTATATGGCAAAGGCACCTGGTGGGATTAATTCTTTTGGAATTGCATTTATGAACCGTACACTTTTACCATTTGGATTACATTTTATTGTTACAACATTAGTTAATTACACTGTTGTGGGGGGGGTGTTTCATCTAGACTGACAAAATTTGGTTTATTATCATGGTGAATATTATTCAGTGTCACCTGATTTTCAAACTTGACAACAATTTTGAAATCGTGATGATACACAAATAACGGGAGAAAATTTAATTCAATGATTTTTAATTAGCCGAGTTGGTGTGCCTGTTAATTTATACTCAGAAGGTGTGTTGGTGCATTCTAATGTCAAATTAACGGTTGATATGATTTATCAAGGTGTTAAAGGTGTTGAAGCGGCTCATAATAGTTTTACTTTTATTCCGGGACAATATACAGCAGGTGCTAGTTCAGTAATGATGTTTTGTTTACCAGCAGCAGCCATTGCCATGCTCACTTGTGTTCCTAAAGGTGATAATCGCAAATTAGCAAGTTCAATATTGTTATCATCGGCATTCGTATCATTTTTTACGGGTATTACTGAGCCGATTGAATTTACTTTTTTATTTTTAGCGCCATGATTGTATTGAGGATTTCATGCCATTATGTATGGTATTATTGCCATGATTAATACAATTTTCATTCTCTACACACCATATGGTCCACATGTTGTAGGGGCCTGCTTTTTAGACGATGTTTTCTATTCACTTATTCCTGAAGCTAAAGGTGGTGGAATCCATCTTTGAGTACCTATGGTTATAGGAATCGGCGCATCACCGATCTACTTCTTCTTTTTCAGATGAGCTGTCATTAAATTCAATTTATCCACACCAGGACGTGGAGATAATACCAAATTATTCACTAAAGCTGATTATCAGGCAAGCAAATCTACAGCAGACAAACCTATCAAAGGTGATATGACGTTAGAAAAAGCAAACGCAGTAATTGTTGCTTATGGCGGGATTGCAAATATTACTGATGTCGGTGCATGTTTTACAAAATTAAGAATTTCAGTAGCAGACGTTAAAAAAGTTGATCAAGCAAAACTTAAAAATTTGGGAGCACATGGAGTTATTCAACCTAGTGCCAACGCAGTGTATGCAGTTTTTGGAACAGAAGCTGATATTTTAAAAAATATGATTAATGAAATCATTAGTAAAAATGCCCAAAAAACATAAAATAAGTAAAGATTGAATCTATTTTTTTAAAGAGATTTCAAAAATTCCTCGCGGTTCTAATAAAGAAACAGCGATTGCTAACTTTTTAACAAATTGTTTTAAAGAAATTCAAGCCGAGGTTATTCGTGATTCTAACAATAATATTGTTGCTAGAATACCAGCAATTGATGGTTATGAAACCATACCAATGATTACTTTACAAGCACATAGTGATATGATAACCATTAAACGTGCTAATTCAAAGCATAATTTTAAAAAAGATCCCATTAAATTAATTTTTAAATCCAACAAAATTACTGCACGTGATACTACTTTAGGTGCAGATAATGGTGCAGGGGTTGCTTTGATATTAGCAATATTTACTAATATCAAAGAACAACCACACGGAGCATTAGAAGCAATCATCACAAGCAAAGAGGAAATTGGTTTATTGGGGGCTAAACAAATAGATCCACATTTAATCAAGGGACAATATTTAATAAATTTAGATGGCAATAATGATAAGAAAATTATCATAGCTTGTGTTGGAAGTCTCATAATTAAAGCTAATATTAAATTAAAGTTAACAAGCAATCCTTATTTGCATCACTTTAATATAACTATTGACCATTTATTGGGTGGACATTCTGGAAATGATATTGATAAACCGCGAATCAATGCGATTAAAGCCATATTTTCAATTATTGAAAAAATTAACAAATTTGGCAAATTATCAATAGGCGATATTCAAGGTGGTACTTTTTTAAATGCGATTCCAACGAAAGCTAGTATTATTTTTTCTACTAATTTAACACTTGCTAAAATCAAACACATATGCAAAACATGTGTAGAAGATTTAAAAATAAATTTTCCTAATGAAAGACAATTAAAACTTCAAGTAAGCAAATTATCAAATTCCCCATTTTCTATTGATTGTTCACAATCTGAAAATTTAATTACTTTTTTTAATCAAGTTTTTAATGGTGTTTGGGTTGTTAATCAAAAATATCAGCTACCTGATACTTCTTGTAACCTAGGTAAAGTTTATATTGAGAAGCAACAGTTTCATGTTGAATTTAATGGTCGTTATCTAAATAATTTACATGTTAAAAAGATGAAGATGCAAATCATTAATAGTTTAAATAAAGTAAAAGCTATATATGCCATTCATCAAGGTTTGACATGAAATTCAGATTTAAAAATTTCTAATTTTGCTAAAGATTTCCAAAACTATGTTCAAAAGAAATTCAAACGTAAATTACTATTTTCCTATGCTACAGGCGGTATGGAACCAAAAGATTTATTAAGACGTATTCCTTCATTCAAGGTTGGTTTTTCAATTGGACCAAATATCACAAGCGAACACAGTATTAATGAAACGTTATCAATTAGTTCTACTGATTTTATTTATAAATTACTTATTAATTTGTCGTCAATGTTTACAAATAAAAAAAATTAGCACTCACTATTGACAAGTGCTAACACATTTGTTATAATCATGTCACTTTAAGATTAACATTTAAAAATAAAAGAGGTTAAAAATGGCAAAAAATGTGATATTAGGAATAGATTTAGGTACTACTAATTCTTGTGTAGCTATCATGGAAGGTGATAAGCCTAAAGTATTGGAAACACCTGAAGGTAAACGAACTGTTCCTTCAGTAGTCTCATATAAGAATGGTGAGTTTATTATTGGCGAATCTGCAAAAAGACAAATGATTACCAATAAAGATTCAGTGGCATCAATCAAACGTAAGATGGGTACCAATGAAAAGGTAGATCTTGGTGGTAAACATTACACACCTGAAGAAATATCTGCGAAAATTTTGGGTTACATTAAAAAATATGCAGAGCAAAAAATCGGTCGACAAGTTAGCAAGGCAGTTATTACGGTTCCAGCATATTTTAATGATGCTCAAAGACAAGCTACCAAAAATGCAGGTAAAATTGCAGGTTTAGAAGTAGAGCGTATTATTAATGAACCAACAGCTGCAGCATTAGCGTATGGTTTAGATAAATTGGATAAAGAGCAAAAAATTTTAGTTTATGACTTAGGTGGAGGTACTTTTGATGTTTCGCTATTAGATATGGCAGGCGGTACTTTTGAAGTCTTAGCAACTAGTGGAGATAATCGTTTGGGTGGTGATGACTGGGATCAAAAAATTATCGATTGACTAGTTAAAGACATTAAATCCGAATTTGGAGTGGATCTTGCCAAAGATAAAATGGCGATGCAACGTTTAAAAGAAGCAGCTGAAAAAGCTAAAATTGAACTTTCAGGACAATTAGAAACTGAAATATTATTACCTTATTTATCGATGACTGACAGTGGTCCTTTAAATGTACAAAAAAAATTAACACGTGCGCAATTTGAAAAGTTAACAATAGATTTATTAGAACGAACAAAAAAACCGGTAGAAGATGCCATTAAAGAATCTAAATTATCTTTAAATGATATTAATCAGGTGTTATTAGTTGGTGGTTCTACCAGAATGCCAATGGTTTATGAATTAGTTAAAAAAATGACTAAAAAAGAACCAAATCGAACAATTAACCCAGATGAAGTTGTAGCGATGGGAGCTGCAGTTCAAGGCGGTGTATTAACTGGAGATGTTGATAATATTTTGTTATTGGATGTTACTCCACTAACTCTATCAATTGAAACATTAGGCGGTGTGGCGACACCACTTATAAAACGAAATACCACTATTCCAGTTAGCAAATCCCAAGTATTCTCAACTGCTGCTGATAATCAACCAGCGGTGGATGTACATGTAGTTCAAGGTGAAAGGCCAATGGCACGTGATAATAAATCACTTGGTAATTTTTCTTTAACAGGTATTGAACCTGCACCTCGTGGTGTACCACAAATTGAAATTACATTTAATATTGATGCCAATGGTATCATGAATGTAACAGCTAAAGATTTAAAAACCAATAAAGAAAACACCATTACGATTAAAGGTTCTACTAATCTTTCAGAAGACGAAATTAACCGCATGGTTAAAGAAGCCGAAGACAATAAAGAAAAAGATGAAAAAATTAAATCACAATCTGAAATTCGATATCGTGCGGAATCTTTAATTCATCAATTTGAAACATCTTTGAATGATGAAAAAACTAAAGATATGCCAGCTGATCAAAAAGAAAAAGCACAGAAAGAAATTGATGATTTAAAACAATTATTAAAAGATGAAAAATGGGATGAAATAAAAGCAAAACTAGATGCATTTGATGCAATGGCTCAACAATTTGCTAAAGGATCTCAAGGTCCAACACCAGAAGAACCTAAAAAATAATAACCAATATTTAATAAAAACTGTGAGACTTGTCGTCGTACTCACAGTTTTTTTTATTTAATCTTTATTTTTAAATTTTAATAGAGCTTGATAACGCATAACTAATGCATGTGCTTGATTGTCATAATAATTTAAACGAGTATTGATGATTTTAAAACCTAAGTTTTTATATAAATTTATCGCTGCTAAATTATTTTGGCTTACTTCTATCATTATGGGACGTGAATATTTTTTGATTAATCAGTTTAACATTTTGGTAGCGTATCCTTTTTTTCTAAAATCAGGAAATACGAAAATTCAAATAATATCAATCTGATCGCTAATGTTTAAAAACATATATCCACATAATTTTGATTTATTAAAAATTCCTAAATTTAGGTAATTTGGGTTAGAAAATATTTGATGGGTTTGTTCTTGTGAAAAATGTTGATGTATTTTTTTAGTATTTTTAGAAAAATCCTTAAAAGTTAAAACTTTAATCATATTTATTACAATGGTTTCTTTATGTATAAAGGTTGTAATACCAAAACATTTTTCACAAGTTTAAATTCATTAATATGCTTTATTAAATTTTCAAAAATATCAACTGATTTATATTGGATGTAAACGCCATAATTTTGATATTTTTTTATTAATTGTTGAGCATGCTGATTACTGATGAGCTGAGGTTTAATTGAACAACGATTTTTCTTGTATAGAGCCACATAAAGCAAATTACCTCGTGCGTCTAAAATTGATAAACCTGTATCTTTAGGTATTTGTAGTCTCAAAGCGTCAATTGTATATATTTGTGTACCTTGAATTAATTTTCATGTTTGAGCAATTAAAACACCGACACGCACACCAGTAAAACTACCTGGACCAATGACAACTAATATTTTCTTAATATCATGTTTATCAATTTCAGCTTTTTTTAATAATGAACAAATGTGTTCGATTACAATATCGGTTAAGTTATTGTTAGTTTTAATTTTCGTTTTAGCAATTATTTTATTTTGTTTTAAAATCGCTAAATTACAATAAGTTTGAGTTGTATCTATAAATAAGGAAAGCATTATCGTTCAGTTCTCAATTTATGTTTCAATGAATCAAAAATTTTATCAGGTTGGCTTTCAAAATGTAAGATTGCTTTGTTAATGGGATGCATAAAACTTAGATAATGGGCATGTAAAAATTGTCCATAATCTTTATATCCATCGTAATTGCCATATAGTTCATCATTAAAAACCGGATGGTGAATATATGCTAGATGTACACGAATTTGATGAGTACGACCTGTTAATAATTTACATTCTATTAACGCCCCATGGTGATAATTTTCCAAAATTGTTATTTCAGTTTCTGCCGCTTTTGCTTTTGCCTCATCACTCACAACCATTTTTAGTAAATTTTGTTGACTACGAATAATTGGTGCTTTTATTAATAAATATTCATCTTGAAAATTATGGTGCACTAATGCTAAATACTTACGTACTAGTATTTTATTTTCTATTTGTTTTAATAATGCATCATAACTAGTTTGATTTTTAGCAATTACAATTAAACCAGTAGTATCACGATCTAAACGATGCACAATTCCTGGTCTTAATAAATCATCAAAATCTTCAAGTTGAATGCGATTTAATAGGGCGTTAATCAAAGTATTTTGTTCACCAAAAGTTGTGGGATGAACTAAAAGATGTTTGGGTTTATCAATCACTATCAACTCTTCATCTTCATAAACAATTTTTAAATCTATGTGATGATGTTCTAATTTATTTGTTAAATTTGGTAAATCATTAATTGTAATAACAAAACTGTTTTCCACTAACATTCCTTTTTTGATTGGTAATTCATTATTTACTAAAATTAATTGCTTTTTGAAAAGTTTGTCTATAAAGCTTCGCTTTTGATTCAATGTTTTAGTTAAATAAACATCTAATCGTTCTTTAACGTTAAGATGTTGAACTATGATCTTTTTCATTATTAATTGATGAATCTGATGGTTTCTTGGTGGATTTATTACTACGAATTAGTTCCACAACATATATCATAAGATACACAAAACAAAAACCAATAATGCCTGTCAGAATAAATACATCAGGAAAATTGGAAGTGGTAGATCCCGTTTTTAAATAATCTATCACAGAGTTAGGAATAGCCTCAAATTGACCATTTAAAATCTGTGTGGCACGATCGACAATATTAAACATACCACCAACAAAAGCTAATGATAATAAAATAGAATAATATCACTTGGTGGTAAATAATATAGCTATTAAAACTATTAAGCAAATCAATGATTGCAAAACATAAACAATGGTTGGTTTATTTTCTAACATACTAAAAGCAATGCCGGTATTATAAACAGGCGTTGATGCTTCTCATGTTCCGTGGCGTACCATAAAATTGCAAATTAAAGATGGAATTAGCACAATAATACTTCCAATCACAAAACAAATCAATCTGGTAATGTTGTTTTTTTTGGCAAAATTTAATTGAATATATTTAAAAATTTTATTTTTTGAAAATGTTAATTTATTTGTGTTTTCTTTATTCATGCTTAGTAATTTTAACTTTTTAATAATAGTTTATAAAAGAAATCCTTATATTAAAGTAAATTACTAAGTAAGGGGTAAAGTTCCCACCTGATTTGAAACATAAAGATTATACATTTCATCTGCAGAATAATAACCTAAAGATTCTCTAAATATTCCGTTGACCCAAGACGCAGCGGCATTAATTTCTTTTTGT
>JAISPD010000014.1 GCA_031275175.1 Mycoplasmataceae bacterium | reverse complement strand
CCTTTGAACCTTCTAGACCTACTTCCATATGTTTGGTCTATTAGAATCCTAAGATTCTCTCCTATTTGAACAATGTTTATAAAATATAGTAATCAATAGTAATTATGTTTTTTAGTTTTAATAAACTTAAATAACTCTCTACTCTTAAATCATTCAATGGCCCTCTTTGCATCTTTATAATTCATTTTGCACCTGCCTGAAAGGTGTACTAACAGTCCTCATTAAGAGGACTATTTCTCATACAAAAGACACTATATCTAAAAAAGACGTTTTGTCACTTAATTAATTTTTAATCCAATAATTAATTATATGTTATGGTGTTAGTCGCTCCGTGGACACAGACGATTACGACCACTATTAAGAATATTACCGTAATAGCAAACATAATCCACTTCATCACGGAAGCATTTCGATATCGTTTTTTCTGGTTAATAAACTTATCAGTCGAAAGTTCGTGCTTGCGTTCAGCGAGTTCTTGCTTTATCTCAAATTGCTTGATTTTGTTATCTTCGTTCTTAATCTTTTTACGGATTAATTCCGCTTTTAACTTCTCTAATTCGGTCATTTTAAATACCTACTTTGCGAGCTATTTTTAATAAAAGTTTTGTATCCATCGCTTTACTTTTCGCTAAATTGGATAAAGCATTTCCTAACTCGTTAATTTTAAGACTTAACCTAATTTCTAACTCGTTAAACTTGCTATCTACATAGTCAACCGTAGCATATTTAGGTCTAGGTCTCACAACCCCAACCCTCGCCAAATCAACGGTACCGCTATTCTTATCGTGTCTTTTCACAACACGGTAATTATACAACACACCATCAATCTCACTTTTCAAAGAACAATTGGATACTCATCCAATGATTTTCGAACTTTGGCTATAAAGAACGGATCCTTATCAGAGTTTTGGCGAGCATATTTAGAATTCTTACAAACCAAATTATTTTCTATTTTTTTACCGTTATAATCTAAGATATCAAGAAAACTTGATTTTTTAAAAACGTAATTTTATGAACATAGACAAAAAAATGCAGATTCACGCTTATAAATTTAATGGTGTTCTTTATCGAACATGAGAATTTCCAACAATCATTGAAGAAACCAATGATTACATTTGTTTAGATTTGTTTAATACTCACGTAATTACTACCAATGATAAAACTGAGCGTTTCTTTCATAGCAAATTAAATCGACCTACCATTTGATATTTTTTTAAAAATGAATGATACAACATGATTGTTTCTAAAAAAGGTAAGAAATATTACTATTACATCAACATTGCTAGTCCATTCTTAATTGAAGAAGACGTTATTAAATATATAGATTTTGATTTAGACTACCGGATTCCAGATGCACGCAGTGCAAAAATCAATTTATTGGATGTAGACGAATTTAACGAACACCAAATAAAATATAAGTATCCTAAGAACTTAGTAGATAAACTAAATCAGGTCAAACATGAAATTTTAGAAAAATTCAAGCAAAAAAAATTTGATCAATACTTAAATTATGCTTTAATTTATAAACGTTCTAACGAAGTAAATCATGACAAAACTAAATAAGTATTATGAAACGATTCTGGAGCGAATTGAAAAATTAATCCAAGAAAAAAAATATGATGAAGCTTTTGAAATAGTAAAGCAAGAAATTGCTTCGCCTTACATTTCTTTAGAATACATTGATCGCTTCGAACGGTTATATGTTGATCTCAATAAAATTGTATTAGTAAATCAAATAAAAAATCAATACAACAATATGTCGAAAATGGAAATGTTAGGTAAAATTTTTGATGACAAGAAATTTGATATTAATTTGTTTAGCTTTATGCTTGGCAAATTTCATAAAGATTTGGAATCTTTAGATTTAGAATACATTAATAAAATTTTTAAAAGCAAAAACATATCTAACTCTGAAAAAATCTTTGCGTTACAACAGATGAAGTTGGTGAATCTAGTTCATGCTTTTGATTATTTTAATAATGCACTGAATCAAACATTTTCTATCAATCTAAACGATGATTTCGAATACAATAAACACCCATATTTTTTACAAGTTAAAGATCAAGTTAATCAAGTCCTTCTAAAAAATCCTTCCATTGCCACAATTTGCAATGAATTATTGTTATTAATTTATGAACATTATTTTGGTAGTCAACCATCCTACGATACCAATATTTTGGCAAATAAATTATCAGATTATGTTCAAACTTATTTTGAACCAGAACATAAATCTGACAGGGAATTTCAAAAATGAATTGATAATATTATGTGCACAGAGAATATTAAATCGTAGCGAATTTTAACTAACGACAACTTTAGTGGAACGATTACGTTTAACCAAACGATATATGAAGAAACCGATGATACATACGAAGGCTATTGAACATAAAAAAATGATTAGATCACGACGATTTTTTTGTTTTTTAATTAAATCTAAATCCTCTTGCGAAACAATTTGAAAATTGTAGAAGTTTTCAATTCGTGATGTTCTGATGTAATTTGTCAATAGAAGAGTAGCGTGTAAAATGAGTGTTATTAGTATCGCTGAAACTGAAGCTCAAAAAATTATTTCATAAATCATGTAATGTCCACGAAGATTTGCTGGAACCATATTAATATCCCATGTCCCAAACTTAACACGAGTATCAGCTCATGCTACTATGAAATTAATGAGAATTATTAGTCCAGAGACAATGTAAGATGTTAGTGACATTCAATTGACATTGATATAGCCAGTTTTTAATCGCTTATAAACTTTCATTGTATTAATGGAAAGTGTTTTTTCATCCTTGAAATTTATTGTTTTTGATTCACCACGAAAACAGTAATATTTATTCATATTAACAATTCATAGCGAACTTACCAAAATAATTATTGGTGCTAAAAGTAATGATACATAAGGGCTTAAATTGATGACGATGTAATATATTGCGGTTCCAGAAAGTGCAAGTGTAGCAAACCAAATTATGGTTCAAATAACAAAAGAAGTAAAGGCATTACGTAATTCTTTTTTATAAAAACTTGGGAAATAAGAAGCGAAAGGGTTAATCTTGCTAATTTTTCTTGTATCTGCTGCATTTTCTTTAAGCTCTTGTAAGTGCTGTTTTATGGTTTTAGTTTGGGCGATTGGTGCTTCCAATTTGATTGAAGCAGTTTGTTCTTTAGTTAACCTAAGCGATGGCTGTTGTTCAGAAAAATGTACCTTGTTAGCACCATTCACAACAACAATTTCGGTTTTTAAATCTGCCATATTGTTATGTATACACCAATTTAAAGATATTTTGTTAAAGTTTTTACTTTATTTATGGATATAAATAATTTTCTACCAGTTTTTGCTTCGTGACGGTTATTCTTTAAAACTAAGTCTGCAGTAAAATGTACATTTCGGGCGATGAGATTGCTACCCACACCATAAAAATCTATCGGGCATTTAGCTTTTAAATATTTGATGATTTTTTGATTATCAATACCACCAGAAACAACAATTTTTGTTCGTTGCATACCACATTGATCTAAAGTTTTCCTTGCTAGTTTTATTAAATACGGACTAACACCATAAGCGTTTTTACATTTGCGATATTTAGGTTGCAAACTTTTATCTAGCATATTATTTGAAGTGTCAATGCGGATGGCATAAATATTTTTGATTTTTTTTGCTATTTTTTTAATTTCAGCTATCACATCGTTATGATAGTCAACTAAAGCTACAGCGTTATTTGCACCGAATTCTTTAATGTAAGTTTGCATCGCTTCTGTTAAGTCGCCATCAAATTGTTGGATCAATGCATGAGGGATAGTGCCAGAGACTGTCACACTTGGATCTTTAATGAAAGCGGTTGATGCTTGTGTAACGAAATGACGTACCCCGCCAACATAAGCACTATAACCATCATATGGTTGTAATAAATAATCATCGGTACGGTCTGCCATAAAAAGTAATTGGTCAGGTTTGATTAATTTAAGCATTTGATAGCAATTGTTGCATACTGATGAACGTCTTGCCAAGATACCATCAATAATATTTTCATATTTACCAAAATATTGGTATGGACCAAAAATTAATAAAACGGGTTTTTTACCAGAGACTAAATCTCCATCTTTGACGCCATAAATTTGAATTTTTTTAAGTGCTGCTTTGTCTAAAAAGTTTTTTAGGAGTTGCACAGTTTCATTAATTCCACAAACTTTAACGGGTGCTTTACTAAAATGCATGAATTGTATGCAGACCGTTTCGTTTGGTTTATATTTTTGGATTAAAAGTGAAGTCTTATTAAAATAATTAGCCGAATAATAACCCATTTGGATCCGTTGATCAAATTTAAACTTTTCCATGGAAAACTTTTTTTTCTTCATGTTTAGATAACCTTATGATGTTGGGAATGTGTCTAATTATAACAATCAATGAATTACAAAGAATCATTACCATAAAAATGACTCTTTCCACAATATCTGGTTCAAATGATGTTTGAAAAAGTAAGGAATGATCAAATAAGTAGAAATAATCCATCCCGACTAAAAAAACAGAAAACGCGGGCATAAACATGCAAATGGTGGAACTGATTGATACATATCGAGTAATTAACAAAATCACAACAAATATGCCAAACGATAATAATCCCAATCATGGTGACATTGCAAATAATACCCCACCAGATGTAGCCACTCCTTTACCACCAGATTTAGCTTTTGCCAAGGCGCGATTGAATTTAGTCTTAAATAATTTAAAAAGATACAGTAGTGGCCAACAATGACCGACAACCGTAAACACTCCCGCTAAATATATTGTTCAATATAAATTACTAGAATTAGCATCTCAATCAAAAATTGAGTAACGAAAAATTATTCAACAAAAAATAATAGCCAGATACGACTTAATTGCATCTAATAACGAGACGAGAATACCAATTTTTTTACCTAGAGCTCTTGAAACATTAGTCCCACCAACATTTTGTGAACCAATTTCTCGTACATTTATATTGGTCATTTTGGCAATAATTGCTCCAAATAGAACACTACCACATAAATAACCAATCAAACTAAATGTTAAACAAATGAATACCGTTTGTACTACCATTAATAAATTATAACTTTAAACTAATTTAAAAGTTTCTTTAGTATTGTTATTGCCGCGTTAGGATTTGCTTGTCCTTTTGTATCACGCATCAATAGTCCAATGAAAAATTTTTCCACTCTTTCAGGACGTTGTTGGTATTGATTTAACATGATTGGATTTTCTTTGATGTACTTTTCCAAATATGTTTTAATAATGTCTGGATCTTTGATTTGCACAAAATTAAGTTCTTTAATAAGTTGTTCAGGAGATTTATTAGTATGGAACATATTCTCAAGAATACTTTTTGCTTGTTTTCCATTAATTTCTTGTGTTATCAATAGTTTAAGTAAGGCAATAAAGTTATTTAAAAAAGTGTTTGATAATGTATTGTATGTTGTGTTATTTGTTTTTAACAAAGCGCCTAATTCAATAAGCACTCAAGCTATAACTAGACTAGGATTAGCAATGGCTGTGTTCACTTTGTGAAAAATTTTATAAGCATCATAATTGTCTAATAATTGATTAATCAAATCTAATGGGATTTTTTGATCCATTAATTCTTGTTTAATAGTAGTTGGTAATACATTTGTTTGATTTTTGACATATGTCAACAAATCGGTAATATCTATTTCAATAATATTAGGTTCACGAAAGTATCGATAATCAACCGCGTCTGATTTTAAACGCATAAAAATCGTTTGGTTTTTCTCTTCATCTCATCGCCTGGTTTCTTGAACGACAACCTTGTTATTTGATAATAGCGACACTTGTCGATTAAATTCATATTCAATTGCTCGACCAATGTTAGCAAAAGAATTGATGTTTTTAATTTCTACTTTTGTACCATTTTGCTTTGCATTAACTTCAGCTACAGAAATGTTTATATCCGCTCTGAAAGAACCATCTTCCATTTTGCCATCTGAAATATTTAAAAAAATTAAAATTCGTCTTAATTCATTTAAATATTCAATGGCTTCACTAGCGGTTTCCATATCTGGTTGAGAAACAATTTCAATTAACGGTACACCACAACGATTGTAATCTAAACATGAATTATTATCGACAATTTGTTGCTTAGCAGTATCTTCTTCTAAATGAATTCTTTCAATGCGAACAGTTTTATTGCTAATGGCTAAATGTCCGTTTTTACCAATTGGTTGATATTGTTGAGTAATTTGAAAACCCTTTGGCAGATCTTGATAAAAATAGTTTTTGCGATCAAAACAAAGATTAGTATCCACTTGCATTTGTAAAGCACAAGCTAAAATTAATGCTTTAATAACAGCATTCTTATTAGGCGATGGTAAAGTTCCAGGCATTCCTAAATCTATTTCATTAATATTGGTATTTGGTTCATCATACGAAGACGCTGGAGAACTTGAAAACATTTTTGATGCTGTATTTAGTTCGGTGTGGACTTCAATTCCTATTGTCGCTTTATATTTATTCATCTTTATTCCCATCAAAGAATGTTTCTAAAGTATAAGCAATGTTTAATAATTGCTGGTCAGCAAACTGCTCACAATTCAGATTTATACCTCATAATAATTTTTTATTGGTTTGTGTATATGGAATGGTAATTGATGGTGAACCAGCAAAATTACTTAAACATAGAATGTCATCAGCGACCGTAGATTTGAAATTGTCATTTAAAATATCGCTAAGCAAAGGTGGTTTGGAAGAAGCACTCGGTAATAAAACCGTGTCAACTGCTTTTAGACATTGATTTCATTCATTAACAAGTAATTGACGAATTTTTTGTGCACGAATGAAGTATTTAACGTAATTTTCTTTTTTAGTTACATACGCACCGATTACAAAACGACGCTTCACTTGATCGCCTAGTTTTTGTGTTCTTGATAAAGTAATCATATCTTCAAAATCTTTACCAGGTGAACGATTACCGAAAACTAGTCCAGTTAAATTTGCTCAACAACTGTTAGCTTCTGCATAACTAATAATGCTATAAATTGTTTTAATGGCCACTAAATGTTCATTCTTGATTTCAATTGGTTTTATAACAAATTTATGTTCTTTGAGTTTTTTTAAGCATTCAGTATAAGCTGATGCTATTTCAGGTTGTAAATATTTTTCGATTCCACTAATCACACCAATTGTTAATTTATCGACCTGTTTTAAATTATTAAAAAAATTGTTGTTTTTTACTTTTTGGCTTGTGAAATCTTTTTCATCAAATTTAACAATTGCTTGTGCAACTATAGCAATGTCAGCTACAAAAGATGCGATGATACCAACATGGTCAAGTGAAGGAGCATAAGGCATCATCCCATAACGTGAAATTAATCCATATGTAGGTTTGTATCCTGTTGTATTAGTGAAACTTGCTGGTCGTCTGGAAGAATCACCTGTGTCACTACCAATTGCAAACGGAACGACTTGATTTGCGACTAAATTAACTGAGCCTGATGAAGAACCACCAACTGTAAAATTATGATCATGAATATTTTTAACAATTCCGTATGCTGAATGAATACCAGATCCGCCCATGCCAAATTCATCCATATTAGATTTAGCAATTAAAACTGCATGATTTGCGTTAAATAATTCATAAATAGTGGCATTATATGGGGGAATAAAATCACTAAGAAATGCTGAACCAGCGGTAGTACGAAGATTTTTTGTACAAACATTATCTTTTAAAACATAGGGGATGCCATATAACAAATCATCTTTATGTAAACTAATATGTTCCTGTAATTCTTGCGCCTTTTTTTGAGCAGTTTGGTAATTATCAGTAATTAGTGAAGCTGTAATATCGTGCTTCTTACATTTTAAAATAGCATCATTAATGATTTGTGTGATGGTTGTATCACCTTGGATAATTTGTTTGTGCAATTTTAAAATTAAGGATTTCATTATTTAGTAATTACATATTTACCGATGCTATGTTTTGCATTTTTTAAATAATCTTCGGGAGAATTCACTTTAACTGCGATATCTTCACGTAAAGTATTCATAGAATGATTAATTGGATAATGCATTGGTTGTAAATTACCAACTTGCAGTGTGTCTAAATGTTCTAAATCATTAAGCAAATCTTCTGATTCCTTATATAGACAATTTAATTGATTATTGTCTAATTTAAAATGTAAAGATATGGCCAAATTTTCTAATTCTTTTTTATCGATTTTCATAAACTTAACTTACTTTTAGAGGAATCACACGACTTTCAACGGAATCGCTTGTATAGTTATATCTCATTGCTGGTGAAACAATCCGATAAACTGGATAAACAATTAGTATGTTTAATGGAATTGTTAAAACCAAAACTGACGTACGTATTCCTAATCACATATTATACATATCAGTACCAGTTGGTGAAAACATGACATCAAACTCTGGCAAAATAAAAGTATTAATTAAAGCTTCACCAAAAACGATGACGACTAGCACTGGGGTAAAATAAGATAATCAATTGTTGCGATTAGCAATTTCAATGCGTTGTTTTTTATCAATTAAGACAGTTGAACTTTCATGAGCATCTTCACCAAAACGAGCAACTCAATTCAATTGCTTATCAGCAAATTTTTGTACATTTTTCTTGTTGGCTAAGCGTTTACGGAAATAAAGAAATTTGTGTTTATATTTAAACCAATAAATCAATTTACCGAAATTGTATAAAATGCTTTTTTGATAATAAGCGAAGGTGGTAATCCACAAGACTACTAATCCCATAATATAAATGCTTGCAATTAATAATGCCAATTGTCATTGGGGAATGTTAAATTCTATTAAAAAAGTAATATGAAAAGGTTTGGGTTGACTTCAGATGTACAAGATGCTGGCAACGGCTACAACTGCAATTAAAATGGTCGATCAAAAGGTAAAATGCACTTGTTTACCTTCAGTAATGTTTAAAATTGTCCTTACAATGCCAGATAACAATCCATACATAATGGCTGCTAAAAAATAACCATAATGAAACATACCAGCAGTTAGAGCAACACTTAATAAATCAGTGGTAACACCGATAAAAACTCCGATGATTGGGCCAAATAATAAACCACCAATTTTAATCAAAATACCTTCAATCGTTACCCTTAATCCTGGATAAGCACGGAACATTACTCCTAGTAATCCTCCAGAAACAAAAGTTAATAAAAGCAATACAGCAGTAGCGATGGAAATGATCATGGCAACATTAGCAATTCCTTTGACATTAATTCTAGGGAAAACATAGACACGTTTGTTATAACGAAAGAAATAATAAAATTTTCTCACTAGGATTGATGCGATAACTGCAATGAAAAAAGCTAAAAATATTAGTAAAGCATGAATTGAAGTTAAAGGGCCTGACACAAACTAATTATATTAATTTCTATTCATGGTTATCAAATAATCAAAGATTTATTCATTCTTTTTAATAAATGATTAGCTCGACTGAATGGTTTTGTGTTGAAAAATTTCCCGTGAACATTAGCAAATGATGGATGGCCGCTGCTAATAATTGCATTTCGATTATTCTGAATGAGAGGGATGTATTGCTTCGCAAAATTTCCCCAAAAAATAAAAACAACCCCTTGCACATGCTGATCAATAAATTGGATAATATTTTTAGTAAATTGATTTCAAAGTGATAAAAAATTAGGATATTGCTTACTAAAAGTTAAAGCTGAATTTAATAATAAAACTCCTTGTTTAGCCCAATCACTTAAGTCACCATTACTACGCACAATTCCTAAATCAGTTTGTAACTCATGAAAAATATTAATTAATGAATGTGGTAAATCGTGATCACGATTTACACTAAAAGCTAAACCATTAGCATCATTTTGATTGGGATAAGGATCTTGCCCAATAATCACTAATTTAGTAGCTTCAAAATTAAAATAATTAAAGGATTTGAAAATGTCTGCTTTTTTAGGTAATACCAATGCATGCTGATAAGCAAGATCAACTGTATTCGCTAATGTTTGTCAATATGATAATGTCTGCTGTGCTTCAATGATTGTTTTTCAATTTGTATTGATGTTAAGATTCATTTGTTACAAATTAAGCAATTAAATAGGCATAAAGAGATCAGAAGAACTAGTTTTATCCATTGATCATGTTGCGTTTGTTTGATTAAACACCCATTTACCATATAAATCTCATAATGTTTGAAAGGTATCTTTATTATTGTTGTAATAAAACATTGGATCTTTTTTAATGTCTATATTTTCGTTAAATAATTTATAAGCACCGGTTTGTTTTTTAAATAGTTTGCTCAAATCTAAATATCACATGTTATTGTTGACATTATTTTTAAAATTATCGCTTTTGTATGGTGTTGAACCGTCGCTTGAATTTTTGTAGTTATATACATAACCAGCTTCTGGCATCATTTGTGCTTTGAACAAATCAGTATCAATTTCCTGTGGATGTTGAGGATTTTTATTTGCATCAAGATCTGGTGTTTTATAAAGCAGTGACACGGGAAATACAGCTGGTGTTGCGGTATCAGAATCATATGCTAATCCTGAAAAAACAGGCATACATTCATATTTAATGTTATCAGGAGTGCTTGCAGCTAATGGAAAAGGGACAAAAGTATAGTTAGCGAAGCCAATATAGTCTGATGGTGATAATACACCACTAGTAGTAGAAGTTTGTGAAAGTAAAGTGACGAGTGTTGGATCAACATAAGCTGCTTTGGGTTTATCTTGATTTAGAGCATTTGCAAGATCAGTTGTGTTGTATGAAGGATAGAAAAGTGATGAATCTGCTTTAGGTAAAGAAGAATGAGCACTAGCATTAGGGTTAGTATTAAAATTTCAAGACAAATTGTTACATCATTCATTTTTAGGGAAAGTTTTATCATCAACAAATTTGGAGAAGCTATTTCAAGCATTGGTTGATGAAACCTGTTTAGCCACAGGAGTTATGTCGTTTAATAAATAATCATTTGGTTGAAAATTATATTTAACCAAAGGATTGTAATAAGAATAAGAAAAGGTATCTGGACTAATGATGAAAGGAATTTGTACGCCAATTGTTGTTGGATAAAAAACGTTTTTGGTTAAATCATCTTTATTAGTCGTTGCTGATGTAAACAATGTGTATGCCCCTCTTGTAGAAACATCAGGGACATCATCGTTTGTAGTATTTATACCTAAAAAATTATTTGATAAAACAGCTTGGTCAGGATTTGCTCCACCTGCTAATGTAAGTACAGTATCATCTGGAGCAGCAAGTTGGTCTTCAGTAAAAACAAATTGTTGACCGATGTCATGAGCACTATCTGTTCAACCAACAAATTGTTTTAATGCATCACTCCCATTTTCGTTGTTTCAACTAATATAAGGCCCTGGGCCATAAATTTGGCTTTTAAATTTATAGTTAGCTGCAGATTCTGCAAATTTAAAAGGGGATTTCCCTTGACTTAAAGTGTCAAGTGTATCGAATAAAAATTCATAAAAATTTTTGTTAATCTGATCTTTATTATCGGCACCGTGACTAAAACCGCCATAATTTTTATTACCATTAATATCACCAAAAATTGCGTTGTATCATTGATCGGCAGTAGTAGGATTACGCATAACTGCATCTTCAGTCATCAGTTTGATCAAAGCTGAAACATAAACATTGACAGCAGAAGCAATAGAATTAAGGGACAATGCGTTATATAAATTGAGATTTTGCATTGATGTATAAGTGGTTAAAGTTTTTTTACTATCGCCACTGCCAATGTCATATGTCTCTGACATTTTAGTAAGGTTGCTAGTATTGTAATTTACTCATTGCGGGTCATAATATTGAGGTTTGTTAGGCTCTTGTTCAAGCGTTTTGTTTCAATTCACATCATTATAAACGGTAGCATATTCGTAATTATCAGTATTGCTAGATGAACGATCAGTATAAGAAATGAAACTATCTGGTAAGTAATCACTAAATTTGTGTGCTGGTGAAAAATAAGAAGTAGGACTGCCATCTAGATTGTCATAGCCTCGCAAATCATAAACGTTATCAGTTTTAACTTCACTTCACGGACTCTTTTCGTTCATTCCCCCAATAGTAATTGGCAACAATCATTGTGAAATTGAAGCGCAAGAGGTTAATGTGAGTGTTGGTGAAACAATCACTGCACACAATCCTACACCAATCAATAATCTAGTTATAGTTTTTATTTTCATTAACACCTTTTAATGGGACGAACCTTTTTTCTTCAAAACGACCGATGCTTTTAATAAAGTCAAAATTGACTAAACCCGTCGGTCCTTTACGATTCTTGGCAATATTATATTCTATTTGTATAGTAGGTGATTCCCTATAAAAGTCTTCACCTTCTTCAATTTCATCAGGGACATATTTAGAAAGGAATGAAACAATGTCAGCATCTTGTTCAATGGCGCCAGAATCTCGTAAATCAGATAGCATTGGTCTCACACCATCAGCTTTTTTACTACGTTGCTCCATATTACGATTCAACTGTGCTAAGACTAAAATAGGAATGTTATTTAATCGAGCGATTTGTTTTAATGTTCGCGAAAACATTGCCACTTCAGCTTGACGATTATAGTTGCCACTATAGAGGGTTGGACCTTTTAATAAACCAAGATAATCAATAATTACTAATTTGATTTTATGGTCCATAGCAATCTGTTTAATTTTAGACTGTACATCCATAATTGTTAATGAACTGTCATCATCAATAAAGATTGGTAATTCACTAATCATATCAATGGCATTATTGACAGACTGGTAATCAATTCCGGTTAATTTTGCACGTTTATAAGGCGATAAATCTACCATACTTCAGCTAGATACCATACGGTTACATAATTCTTTGGCGCTCATTTCTAAAGAAAACATTAACACAATTTCATTATTTGGTGTTTTCTCTGATCGTTCCTTGCTATCCTTAGCAGCGTTAACTAAAAAATTTAAAGCTAGAGCTGTTTTACCAACACCTGGTCTAGCTGCTAAAATGATTAAATCTCCTGGTTGAAAACCATTAGTTTTAATATCAATTTGTGAAAAACCAGATGGAGTACCAGTTACTTCTTCGTCGTGTGACATAATTCTTTGTAAATCTTTGGAATAATTCTCAGCAATTGTACTAATGGAAGCTATTTTATTGGAACGTTTAGCACTAGTAATAACCGCCATACGATTTTGAAAATCAAATAATAATTCATTAAATTTAGTAATATCCATATCCGTATTAATAATTTCATTGGCAAAATCATTTAACTGTCTTTTAATGGAAGCATTTTTAATTAAATCTATATGATCGGTGTAATCAGTGCTAGATGCAAATTTATTAGCTAATGCATTAATTTCTAATTCATAATCATCAAAATGTAATTCCTTATGGGTGCTAACATAATTTAAAATGGTATGTTCATTAATGGTTTTAGCTTCTGTATGTAATTTAACAATCACATTAAAAACAATTGCTAAGTGTTTATTTAGGAAATCTTTTGGTTCTAATTTTAAAATAACATCTTCAACGATTGTTGGGTTATTGAGAATTTCACTAATTAATTCTCGTTCAATCGGTTCAATTAATTGATTATTAGTAATAATATTAGACACACTCATCTCCTTTTACATTAATGGTTAGTTTAGCATTTATTTGTTTATAGATGTTAATTATCAAGGTATGTTTACCTAAACCGTAAGTTTTTTCATTATGAACACCAATCATGAACTTATCCAATTTAATTTGGTATTTTTCTCAAAGCTCATCAATAATCATTTTGTGAGAAATACTACCAAAAACATTTCCTAAATTAATTTTTAATTTAAACTCTAAAGTGATTTTATCAAGTTTTGATTTTAATACATTAGCATCTGCTAATTTAGCGGCTTCTTG
Organism: Mycoplasmataceae bacterium; assembly: GCA_031275175.1. GTDB lineage: Bacteria > Bacillota_I > Bacilli_A > Mycoplasmatales > Mycoplasmoidaceae > Malacoplasma_A. Next base: position 6,198 of record JAISPD010000014.1, on the reverse strand, counting down.
TGAAGCTAGTACATCAAGATCTTGTTTTAAAGCACTTTGTGCTAATGGTGTATTGGCAACAGCTAATTTATTTTTAAACAAATAGTTCTTGGCATAACCATCTTTGACTTCCACAACGTCATGAACATTGCCTAGTCCCTTTACATCTTTAAGTAATATTACTTTCATAAATTTATAAAAGTATATTGTATTAGTTTTAAAATTTAAATATTCATTATTTTTTAAAAAAATAATATCTGGTGCTGAATCCGAGAATTGAACTCGGGGCTAGAGCTTACCATGCTCTTGTTTTGCCACTAAACTAATTCAGCTTTGGCTGGGATGGGTGGATTCGGACCACCGCATGTCGGATTCAGAATCCGAAGCCTTACCGCTTGGCTACATCCCAATGGTGACCCGTATCGGATTCAAACCGATGAATGCCGCCTTGAGAGGGCGGTGTGTTAAGTCGCTTCACCAACGGGCCTTAGATAGAACACTAATTATATTGTGGTTACTTAAGGAAGTGATTTGATAGTTAAAAAGTAATAATTAATTAATTTACTTATCAAAACGCTGACGATGTTGTCATTTGTTTTTATTTTGAAAACGATTACGTGGATTTCGGTTTTTGTTGGCAAAGCTTGGTTTTTTAGGATTGGCAACTTGTATTTTGATATTGTGTCCTTTGATTTCAGATATGTTTGTTAGTACATCTTTTGAATCGTTTTTAATTTCTACAAAACTGTAAGTATCTTTAACCCACACATCAAAAATGTCTTTTAAGGGAATGTTTTTGTCTTTGACTAAAGCTCATTTTAATGAATCATTATCAATTTGGTCTTTTTTACCAATGGTTATAAAAAAGCGAGTTGATGTGCCAGATGATTTTTTGGATAAATAATTATCTTGCTTCATCACATGTTCTTTGTTATTAAATCTGTGTGCACCTTTTGATGGTTTGTGATCAAAGGAATTGCGTGGTTGTTCAAAAGTTTGTTCGTCAAAATTAATTCCAGACATTTTATATTCAACTAGTGGTTCATGAATTTGTTTTTCAATAGTTCGTAAATTATTAGAAAGATCATGTGAAATTAAAGTGTATGCATTACCAATTGCTTGAGCCCTTGCGGTTCTACCAATACGGTGAACGTAATATTTCATGTCACGCGGAACGTCATAGTTAATAACGGCATCCACACCTTTAACATCAATCCCGCGAGCAGCAATATCAGTGGCGACTAGCACTTGTATTTTACCTTGGCGAAAACTTTGCATCACACGATCTCTTACAGATTGTCGTAAATCACTATGTAGACCCTTGACTGTTAAACCGTGTTCAGCTAATTTGTATGTTAATCATTTGGTTTTTTTGCGGGTACTAGTAAAAATTAAAACTAAATATAATTTTTTTTCTTTTATTAACTTAATGATAACATCCACTTTCTTGAACTCGGGAGTGCGAATGTAATATTGACTAATGGTTGGAATGTCTTTTAGAGCAATCGTAGCTTTGACAAAATTGGGTTGTTTTTGATATTTTTTAGATATGTCTAAAATTGTTTTATCAATGGTTGCAGACAATAAAATGGTTTGATGTTTAGAATTAGACTTCGCTAAAACATTATCGATGTCTCTACTAAATCCCATATCTAACATTTCATCCGCTTCATCTAAAATAATAGTTTTGACATGGTTCAAATTAACTGTTTTTCTATGTAGATGATCTAAAATTCTACCAGTTGTGCATACAACAATTTGCGGTTGTCTTTTTAATTGGGCAAATTGTTGATTAATTTTTTGTCCACCATAAATCGTTAAAACTTTAAGACCATTTAGAAAAGCCCCTATTTTTTGATATTCTGTTGTAATTTGCATCGCCAACTCACGAGTGGGGCACATTACAAGAATTTGGATTTGATGATCATCAAAATCTATTTGTTCCAACGTTGGTACAACAAAAGCACAAGTTTTACCAGTACCTGTTGGTGCTTGCCCGATGATGTCTAAACCTTCTAATGCAATGGGAATGACTTGTTTTTGAATATCAGTCATTTCGTTATATTGTGCTTTTTTAATACCATCTAAAATAGCTGGCTTAATTTTTAATTCTTCAAATTTCATTTATGTCTCATTGTTTGTTTTAATTTGTAGGCAAAAGTTCGCACTATTTATCTTCAATGAGAAATTTTGTACATAGGCATTATACTCTTTCATATTTGTATATATCTGTATTATTCTTTAGTCATATTTTGTCCTTTTATTTATTAATATGATATTTTGGGACAAAGTCGCTGATCCTTTACTCGGGACATTTTCGCTGATCTTTTAGATAATTCTCTTGTAAAATGTTGATTTATTTTATAATTGAATAAATGAGAAAATTATTTCCGTGAGATGGTTAGATAATGATGCAAGGCGATAAAACTTTAGAAATTCATCCGAATTTATGGAAAGAAAATCTGGAAAGCCAACCAGCCAAAAAGAAAATGGGTTTCATTTCATCAATTGTATTAGTAATTGGTTCTTCAGTTGGTGCTGGAATTTTTATTAAGAATTGAAATATTCTAAATAATGTCCAAGGTACTTTATTTTTTGCGATGCTTGCTTGGATCATTGCTATTATTGGTATCTTGGCTTTAGCTTTTGCTTTGATTGAAATATGTAGCGGTTCTGGTAAAGCCAATAGCCAAGGACTTATTGGTTGAGTGCGAGAATTTAATGGAAAATTTTTATATCGTACTTCTAAAAATTTTATGGCCTATTTGCACATTCCCATTATGTATGTTATCATGCCATGCTATATGGTGATGGTCTCACAACAGTCGTTTGGTTTTGTCATGCCATGGTGAGGTTGTTGTTTAATTACTTTTGCTTTAGGGATGTATCACATTTGATTTGTTGGTTTTTTTTCAAGGGTTGCTAATATTTCCAATTGGATAGTTTCTACGATTGAGTTTATACCTTTAATATTTGCATGCTTTTCAGGGTTTGTGGTTTTAGGCGTAAATGGTATATATAGCGGTGCAAGTTGATTTAAACCTGATTCAACAGGTGAGACACCAATCACTCAATTTACTCAATTATCATTGGTTTGTGGTGTATTGAATTCAATTCCTGCGGTATTCTTTTCTTTTGATGGATTTTATACATCAGCAGGCTTACAAACAGAAATGCGTGAACCTTTAAAAATGCCTAAGGCATTAACTGTTGGGGTAACGATTGTTGCGATTTTCGAGATTTTTGTTTCCACGTCTTTATTAATTGGTGCACAAGATGGATCGTTGTTCGGTTTAGACCCAGAAAATTCTCCGTTTCCAACAATTTTAATACAAATCTTAGGTGTATGTGTCTTCATTGGTATGTTAAGTGTAATTGCTGGCAATGCTGTTTATGCTCCAAGATTTTATGAATCTTTGATTGAACACGACGAAATGCCATTTGGTAAAAGATTTAAGGGCCATTTAAGCACACATAAACCAGTTATTGGTAGTTTGTATGCAACAGTTTTTTTCTTAATAATTTTTTCAATAACTTTTGGAATCGGTCCATGGTTTTGAGACACAGGAAAATACGAAACAATGGAGTCCATCAATGGTGTAGCCATTTATGCTAATGATTCTCATATGAAGAACATTTTGTCATTTGTGGACACTTATGCCAATTGGAACGCACTTTTTGCTTTTGTTTGTGTAACGTTTTCCATTATGGGAACTTTAAAAAATCGCTACACAAAAAAAGTAAAAGTCACTAAATCTAAAATCTTTGTACCGTCTGCAATTGTTGCTATTTTAATAGTCGGATCAGGCATTGGGTTTGTATTCATCAATACGTTTGCAGATTTTGGCATCGCGATGCGTAATTATTTTCTAAAACCTGTCGGATTAACGACAGACGATTTGCAAATAAATTTAATCGGTTCTGTCATTACCGTTGTGGTGTTAGCAACATTTGTTGGGGTAACGGCTATTCCTTCTTGAGTAAGTTACAATAAACCTTTAACAAGAATCCAATTCAAGTAGAACGCAGTAATTTAGTAGTATGTTGAATTTGAACAAATATTTGATTTACTTGAATAAGTGGATTGTTACTTATTGTAAGCAAGCTAAAACCAACGGTGTTGTGGTAGGGATTAGCGGTGGTATAGATTCTGCTGTAGTTGCAACCATCGCTAATATGCGCAAAGATCTGAAAGTTATTGGTGTTTGAATGAATATCAATAACAGTGCGCTTGACATTCAATGCGTGAAAGCATTAAAGAAACTTAACCTTTTTCCAATTATTGATATAAATTTATTACCGATTTTTAATGTGTATAAAAAGACTTTAAAAATTAAAAATCAATTAGCGATTAATAATTTAAAAGCACGTTTAAGAATGGTAGCTTTATATGCTATCGCTCAAGAAAATAATTTATTAGTAGCAGGAACAAGTAATGCTGATGAATTGTATATGGGTTATTTTACAAAATACGGTGATGGAGCAGCAGATATTTTACCAATTGCTAAATTAACCAAGACACGGATTTTTGAAGCAGCTAAGATACTGAATTTACCCCAAAAAATTATTAAGCGTGATCCATCTGCTGGTCTTTATAAGAATCAAACAGATGAAAAAGAAATGGGTATAGGTTATTCAACCATTGATGCTTTCTTATATGATAAACAAATTTCTAACAAGGACTTAAACATTGTTAAAAAGTTTCATACAATCAATCGACATAAATTTAATATGCCGGTACGACCGAAAGCTTTCGAAAATAATAAATAAGTGGTTTACTTATTCTTTTACGAATGGTAATAAAGCGACGATTCTGGCTCGCTTGATGGCGTTAGTAACCATACGTTGATGCTTAGTACATGCACCAGTTACTCTTCTTGGTAAAATTTTTCCTGTATGTGATGAAATGTATTTTCCTAGCAATTCTACATCTTTATAGTCAATGTGGTTAACACCCATTTGACATAAATAACAAGGTTTTTTTCTTAAAGAAAAACGAAATTTGCGATTGGTTGGTTTTCTTGGTTTAATCATTTTTACTCCTTATTCAATTCATCTAGCCATTCAACTTCTTGGTTATTATCAAATTTAGGTTGTTCGGGTTTATGAACGTCGTTGGTGCTGGTTTGTTTGACTATTTGTTCAGGGAAAGATGCATCAATTGATTTAACTGTTTCATTTTTCTTATCGCTAGTTGGGTTGATACTTAAACCACTAGCGGCATCTTTTTTACTACCGATGGAGTTAATACTATCAATGACAACTTCGGTAACATAAACAGTTTTACCTTCTTTATTTACATAACTACGACGTGTTAATTTACCATCAATAGACACTAAGTCACCCTTTTTAAGATAGGTATTAATAAAGTTAGCTTGATTACGTCAAGCAATGCAAGGGAAGAAATAAGCTTCTTGACGGTTCGTATTATCTTGTGTAGCGATTGTGACTCTAGCTTGGCTTATTCCAGATTTTGTAGTAAATGGTTCAGGATCTGATACTAGTCTACCAACTAAAAATACTTTATTCATGTGTTACCTCTTTTTTGATTTCATCAAGTTCTAAATGAGCTTTTTCATACGCTTCATGTTCAGCCTTCATTTTAGCTTGTTTTTCTTTGAAACGTTCAGCCTTCATTTTAGAAATTTTTACTTTCTTTGCATTATTAATTGCACGGTGACCATAATCCTTTTCTAAGTTGATAATTAAGTGTCTGAGCACTGATTTATTAATTAATGCTAATCTTCGGAATTCGGCAATATCGTTAGGAATGTTGGTTTCAAAGTTATATTGAAAATACCAAGCCTTATTTTGTCCGTTGATAATGTAAGCCATATCTTTCAAACCGAGTTCGGTCAATTTAAAATTTTCACTTTTATTAATAGTTTTTACAAGATCGCTAATCGATGAACTGGCGTTTTTTTTATCTAACGAACCATCAACTAGCAACATAATTTCATATTTTGGCATATTTAGCGTTCTCCTTATGGGTATTGTCTTACTTTTATTCAGACAAAGAAATGCATATTAAAAATTAAATACTTGTAGATTATATTAAAGACAATTAAAATACGTAAATTTTTTAAATAATATGATTTTTAGGGTCAAGTCAACCCCTAAGTTAGCACTTCTATAGATAAATATAAAAAGCCCATTGGGCCCTTGTAAAATTAATTTGAACAAATATTTTAAAAGAGGCTAACAATGAGCAATTTTCAT
>JAISPD010000002.1 GCA_031275175.1 Mycoplasmataceae bacterium | reverse complement strand
TGTTTTTTAGTTTTAATAAACTTAAATAACTCTCTACTCTTAAATCATTCAATGGCCCTCTTTGCATCTTTATAATTCATTTTGCACCTGCCTGAAAGGTGTACTAATAGTCCTCGTTAAGAGGACTATTTTTCATACAAAAGACACTATATCTAAAAATTATGTTTTGTCACTTAATTAATTTTTAATCCATAAAGTTTAATAATTTGGTCAAGTAAACCCCGAAGTTCCCACCCCTATGGATGGGATATAAAAAGCCCATTTAAGAGCTTAGAATTGATTTGAAACACTAATTCAAGAACTTAAAATGAGCAAAAAATATTATAAACACTTCCAAGATTGAGAGAAAAATAAATTAGAACGAATATTAGGCGAACAACCTACCTGTATACCGATCTATGGTTCTACTCCATACGGATTGGATAATATTAAATACAAATGCTAGTAAATATTTCCCAATTAGCATTTCAATTAAGAAAAGAACGTAAAACGGCACTATAGAATAAACTGTGTAAACATCTAATAAAAAGATTTAAATAATATTAGGAGTTAACACATGAAACCAAGAATAAGCAAGTTCTTTAAAGAAGAACAAATAAAACAATTAATTAAAGATTATGATATTAGGTCAGCTGTAGATGTGCAGCAAGTTGTTAAAGAATTAACAGCAAACATTTTACAATCAGCTTTGAATTCAGAATTAGACGAAACATTAGGGTATGAACGTAATAATCAAAACTCTCGTGAAATTTCGGATAATTATCGCAATGGATATCAACCCAAAACAGTAAAATCATCACAAGGCGAAATAGAATTACAAATCCCACGAGATCGTAATGGTGAACACATTCCCATAATTGTACCAAGAGGCGCTAAAGATATTTCTGACATTGAACAAAAGATCATTTCTATGTATGCTAGGGGAATATCTACTAGAGAGATCAACGAAACAATGCATGAAATATATGGCATAAATGCTGATCCAACAATGGTTAGTAGGATTACTGATAAACTATTACCAACGTTGGGTCAAATTCTAAATATTTTAGTTATCAATTTGATTTTATATTTACTGTAAAATATACATAAATATTAGATATATTTTATATTTTTGCTATAATCCACTCCATGGAAATAAAAAGAACTAATTACTTAGAACGATTAAAAAAATACATAGATATACCACTTGTAAAAGTTATTACGGGTATTCGTAAGTGTGGTAAATCTACATTATTAAAACAATTTAAACAATATTTACACAATGATCTAAATATAAAAGATAAATATTTGATTTATTTTGAATTTGATGATGAATCACAAAAATTACCAAATGAATCAATTCAATTAACTGAATTAATTAAATCTAAAATAACTGACCAACAAAAATACTATATTTTTCTTGATGAAATACAAATGGTAAATAATTTTCAAAAAACAATTACTGCATTACAAAAACTTAATAATGTAGATATCTATATTACTGGTTCCAATGCTTATATGTTTTCAAGTAAAATATCAACTTTATTAACAGGTAAAATAATTGAAATTCATGTTTTACCTTTTTCTTTTAAAGAATATTCAGTTTTATATAACAATGTTGATGTAAATAAGCGATTTAATCAATATTTAATATACGGAGGAATGCCTGGACTTTTAATGTTTAAAGAAAACTATTCATCAATTAAGCAATATTTAAAAATGATATTTAATGACATCTTAGTAAAAGATATATTAAATAGGCACACAATTGATGGTACAAATGAATTTGTTAATATTGCTAAGTATTTATATAACACCATTGGGAACATTATATCAATCCGTAATATTGTTAATTACCTTAAATCAAATAATTTATCACGAATTTCTGAACCTACAGCTAGCAACTATGTTGCATGATTGACTGAAGCCCTTTTGCTTTATAAAGTTAATTTTGCAAAAATTAAAGGTAAACAATTGTTATCAAATTTATCTAAATATTACGTTCCAGATGTAGGTTTAAGAAATGCTTTGATTGATGATTATGTTATTTCTGATATTGGCAATACACTAGAAAATATTGTTTATTTAGAATTATTACGTCGTGATTATAATGTTGTGGTTGGTCATGATATACATAAAAAAGAAGTAGATTTTATAGCTACTAAAAATGATTATGTACTATATATTCAAGTGACTCAGCATCTTATAGAATCCAATCGCAAACATGAAATAAATAATCTATTAAGTATTAATGACAATCATGATAAAATGATTCTTTCATTGGATTTACCAACTGGTAAAACAAAAGAGGGGATAATTCTTAAAAATATTATTGATTGATTGCTTGAATAAAACGATTAATTATCATTTTTTGATATTTTTCAGCTATCAGTTTGTTTAACTTTGAATCAAATTTTTCTTCTCTTAATAATTGAATATACATAAAATGTTTAAGAACTAAAACTTTGCAAATGCCAGGAGTTTTAACTTTATTAAAAGTTCCAGTAGAATTTGGATCAAATCTAGAAAAAGTTAAGATTAAATTAGTAACGCTAAAAAGAATATTTAGGATTATTAACTATCTTATTAGTGATCCACTTTAATGGGTACAGTTTAAAAGCTGAGTAATCGACCAAGCAAACTAAATTAAGTCAGCACTTTCAGGCTGATTTTTCACTTTCCTTTTAAAGTCCGCTCAAAACTAAATAGAGTCCGACCAAATGTTAACGTTATCACATTGGGTAATGTTAACCATCTGGATTTAATTGTGTACACAAAATTCTTGTGTAGTTAAATGAATTTAACTCCATAGAAAGGAGGTTATCCACCCCCACGTTCTCGTAGGGGGGTACCTTGTTACGACTTAACTCCAATCACCACTCCTACCCTAGACATTTACTTCTCTTGCGAGTTAGAAAAATGGTTTTAGGTATTAGCGGCTCTCATAGTTTGACGGGCGATGTGTACAATGATAGATGACATTAAATATTTACACATGTGTTCAACGAAACGAGATAGCATTGAAATGAGATCAACGGGATCGGTTGAAAATATTTAACTTGTCTGATTATCTACATAAAGTACGTATGTGCGAAATTAAATTTAAAACCCTAACATCAAATATGCAAGCCAAATTATCATTCCCTACTTTAAAAACAATTATTAACGATTACTATAAACAAATTCCTAAACCGAAAAGCATATCGTAAACATAAATTAATTAAATGCTTACTAGCGTTTGGTCACATACAATTTGATATTAAAGTCGTCTACTATTAACACCATATCATCATGAGATATATGACTATAATTTTATTGTTCATAGGAACATTTCATAATTGTTTTTTATCAAACATAATTATATTTTAAGGTCCTTATGGACCTTTTTATTTAGTGTTGCACTTGCAATTGGAATTTAGGAAATATTGATATTAGCAAATGTGAAAAGATAATGTTTGAAATTATGATACAATCATTTTATGCAACAACTAGCTCATTGAGAGAGAGTAACACCTACGGGTTATAGTCACTTTTTCGTTCACTAAAAGACTCAAAGGATATTCCTATGGGTCTTTTTTATTTTGTTGCCAACAAATTTCACAAATTAAGGAATAACAAACATGGGAAGAAATAAAAAAATAAAAATCATTGGATTATCAATTAGTTTAGCTTTAGTTGGCACTGGTACTGGAGTTGTGATTGGCTATGGTATATGACATAATAGCAAGCCGACAACAGATGTTGTTAACATTAATACTGCAGATGGTCTTGAAAAATATTTGAATGATCATGTTCAAACAGTTAAAGAAGATCATACTTTTGCCGTAAAACTTCCGACTGGAGCATATGATAAAGATTTATTACAATCAGATTATGAATTTATCAAGTCAAATATTAATTTACAATTGCTTATCAATGGTGTACTTGCACAGTTCTTATGAATGATTGAATCTTCGTATTATCATATTGATACAGATTCTATTAATGTTAATATTTACCAATCAAAGTTTAATTTTAATAGATGTTATATAGATATGAAAATCTCTGCTGATTGGATAAACAATAGTATTAGCTATATTATTTCTTATACAAATGGTTTCTATGAATCATCGACTTTTTATGATGAAGATGTTAGTGATGAAATTTATGATTTTAATGACGATTTTCACTACGATCCTAATGATAAAGAAGATGCAAGCAATCATTATCTTTGCGAGATCTTCAAGATGCAACAGGACTGCGGGAAATTTTATGCTATAACTTAGCTACTTCTAATCAATCAATTCAGTTTTCAATCGCAAATACAGATTGAAAAAATAAAGAAATTGTTTGGCCAGGTTTTAACTAATTTTTTTAGCATTTTTGATTCACACTAATTTCTAATTCATTTATTTTGAATTAGACTGCATATTTAAATTGAATCTAAGTAGATTGGTGCTTCTAAAGGGTTTTGGAAAACTAAATGAACTAAGATACTAGTCGCTCGCACGACTAATTAATTAGTGTTCTGTTTTTTTGTATAAATTTAATTGTTCGGACAATTAAAAAAACGGCATTGCTGCCGTTATTCTAGTCGCTCGCAAGTTAGTTTATACCATAAAAATAGAAATATTGCTCAAATATTTACAAATGTTAAAACTAATTAAAATCAAACAAAAGTATCAAGACGCTAAATTCAACGGGCTTACTCTAGATAAAATTTATCATAACTTCATCACAACGCAAATTCACAATCTGCATGGTAGAGATGTGGTGGATATCCAGCGACAATTTCTTGATAAATCTACTAAGAGTTGCCAAATTTCGTTGTTTCTTTATTATTCAAGCTTAAACACAAAACATAGCAACACTACTAACTACACATTTGAACAATTAGCTTACATGTTTAATTGCTCATACCCATTAATTGAAAAAGTTGTCAAAAAACTTAAAAAACATAAAATTATTAAACATGAAATTAATAGTCAATGTAAGCACTTAACTAAAAAATTTAGAAACTCAGTTAAGTGTAATCCGTTTAAATTTATCTTTATTATTCTTAAAGCAATCAATCGCCAAGTTTTAAAAACTTCAGGATTCAGAACAAATTTCGTAGCGCCAGCTAAACCTGTCGAATTTCGTGAAATACGTTGAAATTTAGACGATACTGGATAACATAAACAGCGGCACTGTCTAAAATGTCCAATAAATGACGATTCTAAAACTAATCACCGATTAGTTCTTTTGATGTCAATAATTAGTAACATTGACTAATTTTTCATCAATTTTTTAACTAATTTTGCCGAATTGTCTATTATTGGTATGGGTAAAAAATCTAATGGTATGGGTTAATATCTTTAATATTATGGTTATTAAAACACTAGCGGTATGGGTATTAATACCTTTACTATATAAATAAGTTAAAAATAAATAAATGTCTATTAAATAAGTAAATAATCTTTAACTTGTATGTTTATCACTAGCTTTGATGTCCATCCATTCACTATTGACATACATATTGTTCTTTTTGACTAAACTTCCATTCATTCTTGCTATTGCTATTTCCACAGCATCAAAATTTCTACCACTAGATAAAATGTAATGGTTCATCACTACGCCTGGTGTATTTCCTAAAGTCATGGCAATCGTATAAACATCAACACCTGCCTCATGCATTAATGATGCCAGTGTTCTACGACAAACATGAGCTGTTAACCGCATGGGTAACTTCGCTCATCGTGCAAAGGTAGTGAACCCATCAATAACTAAATCTCTACTTAACTTTCGTTTGTCATTTTTAAAAAAATTATATGAAGCTAATGGTACATAAATCTCACGTTTCTTTTTAGTTTTTAGTGTATTGATAACAATTTCTACCATTGTGTCTTTATGTAAGATAGAGTGCATTTGACGGCGTCCTGGATCAGCTCTAAAATCAATACTAACTAATTCACCAACCCGCATTCCGCTCTGAATAAGTGTCAGAAAACAATGATAAATTCTTAAATGGGAATATTTTAAAGCGTTCCACTTATTTACTAAAACACTAAGGTGATCATATTTTATGTATTCTTCAAATTTAGCTTTAATAAAATTAATTTCATTTTTATCTAATCTCGTTGTGAAATGACTGGGGAAGTTTGGCCGATGATGAATATGTTTATGATTAAATTCATTTTCATACAACTGATCAAATCCCCACTTAAATGAGTGCTCTCTATTATTTGCGGTGTTATGGTTTAAAGTTTTATCAATGACTTCATTGGCATTTTTAATATCGTTTTCATAGTTTCCAGTAAAACAATGTCTATAATGTTTAATATTATAGTAACGAGTTTTATTGTGATGTTGTTTAGCAATTAAAATTAATTCATCTATATTTATTAATGGTTTAATTAAATTCATTTTTTTATGTGATAAGTTATCACATAAAATTTATCATAAAAAATCAAAAAAATTTAAACCCATATTTTTACTATGTAACTCAAGTTTTTATATTTCTAATTCGCGTTCTTTTTTGGATTTTTTAGTGTGATTTTGATCAAAATTTCTAGCAAATTCAATTTTAGAATTTTCAAGTGCAGCCTTTTGTTTTTCTTCTCATTCTTTATAAACTTGTGCACTAGTTTTAATTTCGTCATTAGGAACACCAGAAGAACCGCCACCAGAATCATTTTGCTTTGATTTAGAAATCTGTAAAACTTTATTAAAAAAATTTTCATTCTCTTTATCAGAGAATACCTTAGGATATGCCAAAATACGTTCTTTTACCAATTCGTTATTTTCATCATAAACATTTGCAGCACGTTCTAACAATTTAAAATTACAGCAATGTCGTTTTTCTTCATAAGTAATTGTATTTGATAGACAATTGTTAGACTTATTGTATATGTCTTGTCTATATTTATTTAGTCATTGTAATTCTAATGCAAGCAAATTTCCGTATTGTTTATTTTTTTGAGAATATGGGTCAACTGATAATAAGATTTTTTCTCTTTTTGTGATATTTACTGGAATTTGATTATTTAGTAATAAAACACCAACGTAAATTGATGGATAAGCTATAGTACCGGGCGTCATCAGTTTTTCAAATGTATTAGCTTGAATTTTATGTTTATAAAATTGATTTTTGTCTGAAGACATTGGTGCAAAATATATTACCATTGAATTAGAAGCAATGATTCCAATATATTTAACAGACGTAGTATAAGATATTCCCGTAGGGAAATGAACCTTCGAATCAAAAGAATGAAGAAATTTGATATATTTGTCGTTAAATTCATAAACCCGCAAACGTTTATGAATATTTAAATCATTCACGATACCATTATAAACAAAAAACGAAATGCATTTCTACATTCCGTTTTTTTATTGCAGGGTTTAAAGGAATTACCCCTAACTACACAAACAATGATATCACATTTTTCTAAATTTCAAATATTTTTAATTAAAACCTTTTGGTGCTTTTGACTTTATCCCCGAAAAAGTTCCATCACTAGTGCCAGTCATAATTTTTCTTAATTTCTCTGCCCGTTTCATCTCAACCGTTTTATAGTTACGCCTTCATGACTTACGTTTAATCATTTGTTGCCATTTGGTAACTCAAATCACGATTCATAATAAAAGCAGTATTGCTAACATGTACATAATTCAATCTGCCAATGGCCATATCACCGTTTCATGTTGCACCCAAGCATAAATCTTGCTGCCATAAATAGATAAAACAGGTGTATAAAATCCTAAAAAAACAATTGGCCAAACACTAATACATCAATTGCTTACTAGTTCAGTGTATGAGTATTTATTGATATTTTTTCAAAATCCACTTCTGTTTTTTTTCATACTTTATTCTCACCCCAGATCATGTTGTTGATCATTTTTCAACGCTGCTTTTACATCATTGTCAAGCGCAGCATAGACGTAATGGAATTCATTTTCAAAATGATTTTTAAATGTTTTGGACATGAAAGTTTTCAGCTCTGCAGTTAAATTTTTACATGCTTGACCAATTGAATGACTATTACCATAAGTTTTTTTAATTTTGTTCGTTGCATCAGCAAGCTTTAATACTTTATTGGCCAATGCTGTATGCATTTCGTTTAAACGAAATTCTTTTTGCTTATTAATTGTTTCGGGAATATATTTAGTTTTAACATCTGGATCAAGTGCGCCTTGAATTTGCTTAAAGTGTTTTTCAACTTCATTGAAAAATGTTTGATTAAATTTGTTTAATTTCGGATTATTTTTAATCGTGTTTTCAATAAAATCATCAACTAAACATTTTAATTCGAATTGACTCTTCAACACGGTTGGATTCTCCTTAGATTTAGAACTTAATTTAACTACTTGTGTTACATCATAAACTTTAGTTCTTTCATAGTGATCAACTTTGCGATGTTCTTTAAATCGCTCAAATTCATAAATACCTTGCAACTTAATAAATTTTTGCTCAGCATCAATTCTTTGTTTTGGTGATAGACCCGACTGGTCTACATAAACTGGGACATAAACTATCAACGGCTTAGTGTCTTTGTCGGGTTTACAATGCAAAAGTGATCATTCATACTCAGTTTTGATGTGCGTTACATTAGGCAACATATGTTTTAGTAGCTTCACATTGGCTTTTGAATAATTAGATAAGTTATTATCATAATTTTCAGGTTTCAGCTTTTGATAATAAAAAATTCGCTCATCCACTGGTTTAACTAAATTTCCATAATTAATTGCTAAACCAAATTTTTTAAAATCTTTGCGTACTTCTTCGATTTGCTTACTAATTGCATTTAATCTGGTCGCATCTAAAGCGGCTTCACGCAATTCATCCCCATAGTTGTCGTTCATTACACTTAAAATATAATTTTCAAATTCTTTTCGCAAGATATCTCTTGCTTTACTAATTGCAGTTGCATCTTGTTTTAATCCAAATAGACTTTTTGAAATCTGCACAATTGCTGGTCCTTTAAAACGCATACTTACCATGGGTTTGGAAATTATTTCATCATTATTTATTTTTTCGGGTTGAAAAATTTTGAGATGAATATGATGATGTGCTTTATCTTTATGGACTGACGCTACCCAATCAGTATTGTGATCAGTTCACCCGCGTTTCGCGTTAGCAATCAGCAAATTACGATATGTTATTGTCGCAGCTTCAACTGCTAATGCTGATAAATCATTTTTGGCACTAGTTGCTGGTGCTAATGAAATTAGTGCATCTCAAACAATCGTTCCACGTTTGGCTTTAGTGTTGCTTGGATTAAATTTATTAATCTCTCCAAATTGATTAAATTGCTTACAATCTTTTTGATATTCAACATTTTTTGTTACGCCTTTTTGATAATCTTCGTAATTGAATTGTAATTCTTTGGAATCAGATGGATGTTTGCTCTTGTTAGTCACATATTCTTCCCAATCAGTGCCGTTTGAATAAAATTCATACGGATCTATTACTTTACCGTTAGCAGTGGTTCTTTTTGGTGAAGTAGGAGTATAGTAGTGGATGCGAATGATCAGCGGTAGTTTAGAACTATGTTTACTAGGTTCAATTGGTATTATTGCTTGGTTCTTCATATGATTACTGTGTTAACTTAGTTAACTTAAGTAAAGCTTCAACATAACCGCGTAATAATGCACTAGGCGTAGTATTTAAATCTAACGCTAACTGCTCTAATTTGATTGCATCAGCTGTTTTTAATTTTGTACCAATTGTTTTTCAATGCGTATCAGTTTTAGTGATTGCACTAGCCTTAAAAATAAGTTTACTAAGTAAACATTTTTTACTTGGATTTTGTGTGCTTATTAGTTCTTGTTTACTAAGTAAACTAGAATGCACATTGTTTAATTGTTGGTTTGATTTTGAATTTGCTGTAAAAATATTGTATCCATTCTTCACCGCACGAATTCGGTCATTAAGATAATGTAGTCCAACCTTTTTTGGTTGTTTTAATTCTTGATGTGTAAATACAGCATACTGCTCTGAATTAGCTTTAGAATTTGGATTAGGTTCAGTCCCAGTAAATTTAGCACCAGTCAATCTCTCCAATTCTTTAATTTGACCGATATATTTTGTAATGTTAACACTCATAATTATTTCTTTTCCATCTCTTTATCTTCTTCATTTCCTTGTTTACTAAGTAAACTAGGATCAGTGGTATCTCCAAACATTCATTTTTGATTATTTGCTTGTTGCTGTTTTAATAATTGTTCATAATCTTTCCAACTGTGTGCTCCGTTTCTAATTTCCATTAACATTTTTCTTTGTTCTAAAACATTTGCATTTTCACGCTTTAATCTTTCAGCTTTAGATTCAGCAAGTAAAAGTGGTAATACAAGTTCTCCTTTTTTACTTGTATTTTCGTCCAACATTTCATACACTTTCACATATTATTGTTGATTAGACATGAAATCTTTTGGTGGTGCTAACGAAAATGTTTTATCACCATTTAGTGTGTTTCATTTATGGATTCTATACAACTCTCACTGATCTTTTGGCGAACATTCCACCCATAATTCTTCATTCATTGATATTTCATCGTTCTTTTCTCATCTATCAAAAAGATTTAATAATATTTTTTTCTGTTCTGATGTTTGGATCGTAATGGTTGCATTTAATTTACCTTCAGCCGTTTTAGCTTCACAAAATTTAATGTATTTTTCACGAGTTGCTAAAAATCATGCTGGTGGTGGTAGCGATTGTTCAGCAATTGTTTTTTTAAACGATAATCATTTTTGATCGCGAAATTGTTTTCATTCACTTTCATTCATTTTCAATATTTTTTCTTTATAGTTTTTATCCATATTACATAATCTCCTTTAAAATTTGTTTTCTTTTTTCAACTTGCTTACGTCGAATTGCCGCAAGTTGACGTTGTGCTTTAACTGGATCTTTGCTCTTAACAAAATGATTACCCTCAGTTTTAATTTTCTTAGACTTGACTTTTTTCAATGGTTGTTTTTTTACTACTGGCACAGGCTTAGGTAATGGTTCTGGTGGTATGTTTTTCACTGCGTCAAATTTAGCAATAAATTCATTCATGATTTTTAATGGTATGTATTCTTCTAACCCAAATCCCGGTAGTCAACCATGCTCAGCAATAAATTCATTAATTATTTTTAGCTCGATTGAATTCAATGGTTTTATTCCTGCTTGAATTAAATCGTTAAATTGAATTTGATAATTCTTGGATTCTTCTAAGCGATCTTTAACTCTATACATTCATAAACGTTTACTAATTGTTGGAAGCACGTCTGTGTATAAATTTACTGAATCAATTGCTGCCTGATAAACTTTAAATGGCTCTTTAAAGTCATTAATTTCTTTTTCAAAATTTTTCCATACATTAGACTTAATAAAGTTTTGTGTGTGCATTTTATACGGTTTTAAAGATTGTAAAATTACAAAAAAATCACCAAATTTTTGATTACTAGTAAATTCTGCTGCTTCCACTGCCTTCTCTTTCTGTTCATGGGTAGAATGACCTTTAATATCCCCAGCTTCGCCATATGAATAATTTTTTTTAGTAATACTTACAAACCCTGACAATTCTGATAAATAACGAGCCGTATCGACATCATTACCAATTTGTGTGACAATCAACGCAGCTGCTGATGCAAATATTGATTTACGTAGGGATTCGCCATAAATCCGATTGATTTGATTAATTGATTGAATTGCAGGTGCGGCAAAGATATTTTTACCTCTACCAAGCGAAAATAATTGTTCTAAAAAGTCCAATCGACCGAGTGCTGGTAACTCATCTAACATAAAGATTAATGGCCGTTCCAAATATTCTTTTGCTGAGGCAGCAAGAAAATTGTTCACAGCACTATAAAGCGATGAACAAAGTAATGAACCTAATCGTGCGATTTTAGATGCAGATTCTTTTGTTTCACTTTCAGTATTAATTTCTTCAGCTGGTAAAGCTATGTAAATTACAGTTGGTTGTTTAACAACATCATCCAATCCAAATGTCGAATCCTGCGTTAAATCACGTATATCTTGATCTAAAAATACTGATAAATTTCCTCTTGCAGTTTGTAGAAAATTCTGCGACGCAGTTGTAGCAATTGATACAGGTTTTAAATCCCCCATCTTAGTTTTACATAGTGCCCAAGGTGGTAATTGCTCGATAATCAAAGGTAATTCAAAATTTAGAATGTCAGCATTAAAAGCGCAGGTGTATGGCGTATAGTCTTTCTTACTAATCCCTAAATCCAATGGTAATAACATAAACATCCCCGCTAAGCTGCGACCCTTCTTTTGAAATTCGATGTTATGTCCACCCGTGACGGTTGAAGTGAAAGCGCTATATCTTTCAATCAAATGTTCAATTTTAGCTTTAGCTTTAGCTATTTTAGTCTGGGTGGCAGCAAGAATATCGCGATATTCAGCATTTGCTGCCTTGCTGCCAGTTATTTTTTCCATTCGGTATAACTGGTACCACCCCGCCAAATACTCTTGGTGGTAAAGGTTGTAAATTTCACTTAAGAAATTTCAGTGACCTGACGACTCGGGCTTGCCTAAATCGAACTTTACCACCTTGTACCCATTTTTAACCGCCACTGCGGCCGACGAACTGTAAAGTTCGTTCTTTGGATCAGTAATAACCAAAGACGGTTTCGCCGGATTTTGCAAAAATCCCAAAATGGACGGCAGCATGATATTGATTGATTTACCTGACCCCGGAGAACCAATGACCACAACTGATCCACCAGTCAACGCATCTAATGGTTTAGTGCCAACAAAAGTGTTATTATCTTTTTCAACAATTTCTGTTGACATGGTTGAATTAACTAATTTTTTATTAATCGCCAAAATATGCGTATAAGTTTCACGTGTGCCCTTGAACAACCCAATTGGTTCGCTTTCGAACCCAAATGTAAAACTAGGGATTGGGATTGATAACTTGTTAAAACTTAACAATACCTTTTTTCTAAAATCTTGTTGTTTTAAAAACTGTGGTGCATTCTTAACCACACTATTTTTATATTCTTTCCTACCCTTATTAAAAAATATGGTTCCAGCAATACTGAACCCGATGATTGCTAAACTCAAGACCAATAAACCATAGGAGCTAATTAATGTTGTCCCAAATCCTATTTTTTGACCGCCTAACGCAGCAAATCCACAATACACCCCAACCAACATTAATCACGCTGAAATACCTAGCAAAACGCAAATTAACGTCATTATTAATAATTTTTGTCATCACTTTAATCGGTACATAAATATATCTTTTTAATTTGAGCCGTAGGTAATGATTATACAGTTTTGCTCCCATATTACAAATTAAAATTATTAATAATATGGAACAAGATAAAGCGAAAACATATCTTTTTGACATTATTGAAAATGCTTATTCATATATATTACTATGTAATATATATGAATAAAAAAGATATGTCGTCGCTAAAAAAATATATCGTTTTGCCAACGATATAACAAGGTGCACTGCCGCGCACCTAACAGTCTAAAGCCAATTGTTGTATAATATTTTTGTTATGAAATTAAAAAAGAAGACATTAATGCTAAGTGCCGCACTAGCCATTTTTGGTTGTTTAGGAGTATCAACAATTGCATTAACTAGTTGTAGTAACAGCAATCAAACAAGTTATGTTTTAAGTTTTGATCAGTTTCCAAATAATCAAGTGAGTATAAACCTACCAGGAGCTGTTGGCATGGTGACTAGTAATATTAATTGTAATGGTCATCCAATGATGCCTCCAGTGTTTCCAAATTTCATTGAAGTGAATTTTCAATACACCGATGATCTGAATACCATCGTTAGTTTCTCAGTTTTTAGTGATGAAACTTTTATGAGATTGGGAGCAACAAAGGAAGTAAATCAAACCATCACTGGTCAAGTTTACATGACTGGCAGGTTAGAAACAGCCGAAGGTGTTTATTCTGAATTTGAACCAGTTACATTTAATGTAATCGTTAGTTAATTTTCCATTTCGTGTTTTAAACCAAAATCAATCACCGGAGTAGCACTAGATGAATGTAACGCTTTCTTTTGTTTTTCTTCTCATTCTTTATAGACTTGTGCACTAGTCTTATTCTCATCATTAGGAACACCCGAAGAGCCACTACCAGGTTCATTTTGTTTAGATTTGACCGTCAATAATTCTTGTTCTTTTTTATATTTAATATATTCATTAACTTGCTGGAAAAAATTTGTTGAATTTTTCCGAAAATTAACATCGCGTTTATAAAGCTTAACACATAAATTCATTTTCGCTTTTATGCTAGCGGTTCCGTCGTATGCATTTTTTTCGTAAAAATCATTTGCCTCTTTCAATTTTCTTTTAGCATAAGAACTTGAATTCATTTTGGTCATAGGAATTAAAAATTCTTTTGGTATAGCAAAAACATTTGATAGATTCAAATAGTGATCTGGATCGCACAAAAATTTATAAACGTATACTTTTGAATTATTTAGTTTCAAATGTTTTGGATTGTAGTATGGATCTTTAGGATCTGTATGAAGGGTTTGCTCCTTTATGACTCATGGAATATTTTTTTTATCGAAAGCTATGCCTAAAAAAGGTCGAGAATCGATCTTCATCGCATTTAATGATGATTTATTCATGAATCGCTCTAAATATTTACGATTAATTTTGTAATACAAAAATTGCATCCGTTAGATTATAAAGAAAAAACGGTCCTTGTTTAGAACCGTTTTACTTAGACTTTCGCCTGAGACTTGGTGCTAAGAAACCCTTTCTACCATGATTGCTCATTGGTCATTTATATAATACCATATTTTTCTAAATTATTCTCGGTGAATAGTTACTGTGTTAATTACCTGAATTTATTTTTTGTTGACTGATTTAATTTATTAAATAGATATGATAATAAACTCAAAAAATCTAAACAATCTTTTTCAACGAACAACCCCGATTCTTTTAATTTCACAATTTGTTCATGGTTAATGACATTTCTACAACACTGAACCATCCCAACGGATAATGATGCTTGTCCGCTTTCAATATTTTCAAGAGTATGCTTTGTAAATTTAAATCCTTTATTTTTGTATTTTTTAGAAACTGATAATAATTTATTAATGCCGAATGCTTTATCCATAATGCTTTTATCACTCAGATCATCCAAATTAGTTTTTTCTATTACTTTATCTTTATATTTTTTGAATGCCTCTTGAACTGCGGCAAAATAATCTCCCTTTTTATAATATTCCTCGGCAGCAGTCTTAATATCTGATTGCAAATATCTATAATGAAGTAAAGTGTATTCAGGAACTAGGATTTTTATATTTTGAATAATTTTGTTAAATACTCCTTCTTCAAGATGATCTATTTCCGTATCATTAATTAGTTTTTCTAATGTTTTTTTCATTTGCATTGGAACTTTATCAAGTCATTTTTGAACAAAAGGCAAATTTTCAGCGAAAATCTTTAGCTCCCAAAATTAAATTAACAAAGTCTAATCAAAAATTACCTGCATATATAATGTTTTATTAATTTAACTTTCATATTCCAGACTTATTTTTTATCATCATTTTCTTTAATGATTTTAAGCACATCATGTTTATATTTTTTAATATCATCTAATGTTAAATTCTTAAATGATTTATTTGTTTTTGTCAATCAAGTTGTTAACAAAGATACATTAATAAATAATGATTCAGTTAAATTATTGAGGTTTTCAATTGGCTTAATTAGATTTAATTCTGAACTATTAAGACTCATGACAGTTCGATTATTCTTTTGCATTAATTCATAAGCAGATAATATTAATAAAGTTATTAATTTTGTATTAGTATGCGTGCCATAAAAATGTGCTAATTCTGTTATTTTATCTCATAATTTTTGATTGCAAAAAATCGGATGCCTAATTTGTTTTTTACTCATTTCCTTTACCTCATAACTGTGCAATTTCACTAATATTAGCTAACGATGTGTTAAATTTATCTCTAGGTATTTTATTGCCCGAATCAATGTGTCCCATAATTCGATCTTGAGCATTACTAATAAAGATAAACTTACCCGCATCGTTTTCATTGGAATCAGCCAAATATTGAATTTCATTGGCCGTTAGTTTAGTGTTCTCACCAAATAATTTTGCATTCACTTCTTTTTCTAGTGCGTCAACAGTCATACTTAGAATAAATTTAAACATGCTGTTATCTAAAATTGTTTGCATATTTTTCAAAACTGTTGGATTATTACTTTTAGTAAAAGTTACGATTGATGGTGTGGCAATGATGTAATTACAATAATACTTTCGGACTTGTTGATATTTGTGCGCAATATCTTCAAGCATAAATGTATTATGATCGTCAACAACTTTGTGAAATTCGTCGACTACAAAATTAATAAAAGTGGCGTTTGGATCATTCTCACGTGGAAATTTACGACGATGATTGATCATTTCGCGTGTAAAAAAATTTGTCACAATTAACATCATCGCTTGTTGTATATTTTCGCTAGTACTGTCAAGCAAACCATACAGATTAAAACTAATTAATTTGAATGAATCATCAATCACAATATTGGTGTGTTTATTAAATAGTCCATCTAATGTTCCACCAGTTGTATATATCAACACCAATCGATACAATTTTTGATAAATCGGTAAAATCCCTGTATTCAGTTGTTGTGATTTATTCATTTTTTTAATTTCTTTTTCAGTAACTTCTAACAATGTGTCCAATGTTGGCCACGATTTAATTTTTAAATTATCGTAATTTGATTCAGGAAATATTTTACAAGCCGCATAGGTTAAATTTATTAGTTGCATTAGAATGTTTGCTTCATCACTCGTCAATCGATCATCTTGTTCCAAGATGATTGTGCTAATTATCTTTTTTAAAAGTTGCACGTGCTTTTGGTAACGCTTTTTTGATGAATAACTTTCTTCTCCTTCAACACTTGATGATTGTGGAATCACAAACATATTAATTGCTGGTGAGTTTTCATCATTTGAGCCATCAAAGACTAACTCGCATTGGTTAAAATTTTTTGTCAGCTGTCCATACTCACCTTCTCAATCAATCAACATAATTCTTTCAACTTTAGGTTGCAGCAGTCATTGTAAAATCATGATTTTAATTAATGTCGATTTACGCGAACCAGTTGTTCCCAAAATGCACATATTACCACTAGCACGTTTATTTCGATCACAAACATCTAAAAACATTGGCGTGCTATTTGTATTTAAACCTAAATAAACACCATTTTGATCAATAAAGCTAGTTTGGGTCATTGGATAAGAAAAACCAATCGCATCTGTTGGCAATACTACTTCGACTTCTTTATTGAAACTATCACTATTTTGGTTGTAACCGCCTCATCGGAATGGCTGCATCGCCAAAAAAGCTTCTTTCTGTCTAAAATTAACATCGTAGCTATACGCACCAAAGGAATTGAATGCTTTTCGTACTTCTTCATATTTAATTCCTAATTCTTTTTTGTTATCAGCGTAAATCATGACCATTAATTTCACAAATTTAACATCTTGTATATTACGTGATAAATCATTAATGATTGCATTAACTGCAGCACGATTATTTTCATTTTCTAATGTTTTGATTTCGCTGCGAGTTTTGCGTGCATATTTAAAATCAGCTTGTAACCGTTCAATAAAAAGATTGCGTTTACGTTCATCTAACGATTCCATGTTGTAGCTAACAATCACATCATTAACATCAAATAATTGAGCCAATCATAAATCATAAATTGGTCCTTTTGGCATTTGCAACAGCGATACAATTCGACAATATTTTTTATACAACATTTTATTGGTTGCATTAAAGTGATTAATTTGAAAAGTATTGATCTTAAAACCGACTTCAGAATTATCAAGTGTAAATTTGCGGTTTGTTTCTGGCAATTGAAAGAAAGTATTAAATAGTTGAAAAATATCATTTTTATCTGCTTTCAAAAATTCAAAACCAGCCTGACTAAGCTCACGAACGATTTTTGATACGAAAGAATTGATTCGTGGCTTTGCATGGCCGTGAACACACATAATGTACTTTTTATTACGAATTTCAGATTTATATGATGACAAATACTCAAATTTACCAGCATAAAGACTACTTAGTTTGTGCCAGTAGGTATTTAAATCAAAATTCTTGGTTGCTTCTTGCACTTTATTAATTTGATAATTCAAATCAAAATTTTCACTTAATACATAAAACGTTACCGAATGTTCATCGTCAAATTTCTGCGCAAGCTTTGCAAACCCATTCAAACGTGCAATTTGAATTAATGGTGCATCACTAGCCAATTCGTGCGGTTTAATAATATAAAAAGCCGTAATACATTTGTTTTCATACTCAACAAAATTTTGATCAATGTTTAATCACAAATTTAAGTCTTTATTTAATCTTTGATGTAAGTGTGCCATGGTTATTTATTTCATTAGTTCCTTTCACTTCTTCTCTAATGCCTCATCTGTTGATTTCTCTTCCCACTCTTTTGATGATTTTTCATCATATTCAATTGTCATTTTAATAATTTTGCCTTCTTTTAATCCTTTAATCAATTCTTTTGGAGTGATATACATTTCGTTCATATTTTCATCAAAAAATTCAATCATCGGATGTCTAGGTAATAGTGGAATTGACACTTTAACCCTGCTATGTTCTGCTGAATCTTTGATGTACTGTAAAAAAATAAATTTCATGGTTTAAATAGATAACTTTATAATACTTTTTGTAATGGGTGATAGGGTAAAACCAGAAAAAATAATGGACGATGCTAAAAGAGAAAGGTGAAGATTTTTACTTTTTTCACCGGCTGGAATATTACTCATAATAATTAGTTGTGTTTGATTTCCACATTCAACATTATTTCTGACAACATTTATGATCATTGGAATTCTTTTGGGTGTAGTATTGATTTTTCTAGGTCCATATTTATTTTGGTATTGAGTCCACAGACAAGCAAAAAATGATATTGCTCGATATAGAGAAGAACAACGAATAAAATTTGAAAAAGAAGATGCTGATAAAGAACGTAGAGACGCACACATATATTAGCTTTTTACCTTTCTTTTAGTTTTAAGTTCGTTTTTACGTGTTTGCGGTGGTTCACTAGTCAAATTACTTGTTTTTGGTTTATCAGCCTCTAATAGCCCTTCTTGTGCTTTTAAAGTGTTATCTGTTGGGTTTCAATTTTCGCTGCGATAAAAATTAACCCCAATTAAATAGGCAAAGTAGCGACAAAAATAAATATAGAGTTTTTCTTTGCCCAGTGCCGAAAGCGGTCAAATTAAAATTAGAATTAATAAAACATCAGCAACAAGTGTTAATAAGCACATCCATCATGGCATGTTGGCCAATAACAACAACACCAGTCAAACTATTAGTAACGGTATTGCCACCACTAAATCTAATAAACTCAATCGACCTTTTCATACCAGTCGCTGTTTTCTTGGATTTGGTACCGATGGCACAAACATCCCTACATCATTTGGTCCGATCATTTTATCCTCCTTTCGCGGCTTTAGCCGATAGTCGTGTTTGCTTTGCTTCAGCTAAACGATTACGACCCACCACACCGAAGCGATCATGCATTGAACCAGTAATTTTACCGCCGCCGCCAACAATACTTTCTGTGCTACCAGTAACGTTTTGCGTTCCTTTTTGAGCATTGGCCGCAACGCCTTGGCCACTACTACGAATCGTTTGCATTTGCGAACTAATGCTTGCTAATGTCCCTGGTTCATTAAATGCCAAACCAATTACTGCATCTGCTCCATAATAACCAGCACCAAACATTAAACTAGTACCGATTAATAATGCACCTGATGCATAGGCATTACCACCCATTAAGTCGCTAAAAAAATTCATATTCATAACAATTGTGACTAGCATAAACACAGCCTGAATGATGACAATTGAAAAAATCTTTGATCATATCAAACGCTGGGTAGCACGAAATTGAATTCCTTCACCTAAATCTGTAAAACCAAACCAAATTGAAGTGGCCCATAATATTGCTAAATCAATTACTCGCTTACACATATACCACCCGTAGTTGTACATTGCCCCAGCAATAATTACTGCACTAGCCGCCCCCATAATCATTTGTGGCATTCTTCATAATTCAAAACCCGCTCCATAATAAATTGCAAAGTCCTTTCAGTTGTTAGAACTTGAACCAGTTGTATAGTGAAAAATTTGTACAAATAAAGTAAATTCAGCCGTTGGATTAGCACAATCAAACAAATAGTTTAGTGATTTTTGCGGATCGTTAATTTTTCCAGCCGAATCTTGCAAACCTTGCATTAATTGGTTGATAACACTTAAATGCAAAAAACTACCGGTTGGAGTTCAATCACTGAAGTAATATCACACACAATTAGCAGTAATAGTGCCACCTCCTTTAATATCTGATAGCCACTGATTTAATGGTGCGACATCTTGTCTACTACTATATTTATCAACCAAGCTTTGCAAATCATTATTAAAATTCACTCATGCAGATTGAAAAGAAAAAATCTTGTTGTAATTGGTAGAAAAACTATTCCACCAGTCATCAGGTGCTCGTGCATTACCTCCAGATGCTCATGAAATATTAGTAAATGATGAATCAAAACTATCTGATAAAGTAGTTCATCAGCCTTGTTCACACATTGGTCGTAATGTGTTTAATTCGCTGATTAAATTACTACAACTTGCTGCTAAATCACTATTTCCTTCTTGTGATGCATTAGTGTAAATTGTATTTAATTGTGTGATTAATTTATCTAAACTATCTGCTAAAGTGGTTGAACCTTGTCAATCAACGGGTTGCCCCACAATACTACTAATGCTACTTAATTGTTGATCGATATAAGTTTTAATGACAGCAATTTGTTGTGTCGTAATAAACGCTTTGGCCAAATCTGGGCTAAAAACCGTAAACAACATGTTTGCGACAGTTAACACAATTGTAAAAATAACTGGTATCCCAATCACCCCGACTATTCCATAAGCCAAACGACCAATCCCGATTGAATATCTCTTACCACTACTAGTAAAAATTGTCAAAGCTTTTAAACCACAAAAAATCCCAAAACCAATCACCCCAATAATTAACATTGCTAACAAAAATTGCACATATGGATTTTGTCAATCAATCGCAAAATTAAAATGGCCAGCATCTGCGGTGGTTCCAAAAAACATTCTTGATAATTGTGCCCCGCCTAAATATGTATAGATGGTATAAAAAGCATTACCCATAATCATTGGTGCTCAAACTGACATCGCAAATGCGATTGGCATTAAAACAACACTAAGTAAAGCACCAATAACGGCAATAATGATTGCAGGCATGATTATTCGTTAAAGTCTGTGGCACGTTGTCGTTTTGTTTTACGCGACTCACTCTTAGTTCCACTACTACCACGACGACGCTTAATGTATATTGTGCCCACAGTTCCACCAGCAATAACTAGACTACCACCTAAAATTGAACCAACAATAATCCCAACTTGACTTGAACTATTGTGCGCAGGTGTAGGCGGAGTGGTAGTTGCTGTAATTTGCAAACCATCAGCTAATGAACCATGAGTTCCAGCTTTGGATCATACGACAAAACTAAAGTCTGATTGAATATCATTCGTTAACGTGTAAGTCATTGGATAGTATGTTACATCATCTTGAGTGTATGGATTACCAGCACTAACTGTTACACCATCTGGTGGAGTGGTATTGTTTTCAACGCCATTGTAGCTATAAAATCATTGTGCTGTATCACCTGCGTCGTTTTTAACGCCAGCTATAACAATTGCATGATATTTATCCTTAACAATGTATGCAACATTGTTTTGAATATACGATTGTTTGTCATTTTGGAAACTTTCATGAATACTTTCAGTTGGTGCAAAATTAGTTGAAGTAATCGTTACATTTGCTCGATCAGCATCATCGGGCGTGATTTGTCTTCATAAAAACGAAGGAATATATTTTCACATATTACCAAACGTAACTTGTAATGTGTCACTATCATCACTAGTTCCACTAAAATCTGGCGAACCACTAAAAGCGGATTGGAATGCTTGTTGAGATATATTAGTTTCTCACAAATAACTTTGTCCATGACCACCAGGAGTTGGTACGGTTTGGTTGTAGTTTATGAGTTGTGATCAAAAGTCATTAACATTATTGGGATCTGCATAATAACTCGGATCGTTATTTGGTTTATCTCATAAGTTAGTGTTTCAAATTTGGAACTGCTTAGCAAAAGTCATATCATTCATAGTTTGGGCAACACCATCCATAGTTGTAAAATTAATTGTTAATGTCCCATTGGTGGCTGACCCACTATATGTAATTGGCTGAGTTGTATCAATTAAATTATCAACAGAAGTAATTTCAGATTGGTAATCGGGTTTTACTCACATGAAGACATGGTAATCAAAATTTACTACTGTCCCTAATCCTAAAGCAGTTGGTGGGGTAATTTGTCTTGCAGTTAGTGCAGCTGCAATTTGATCAGCGGGTAGTGAGTATAGGTAATTTAAAAATGTTGTTCACGTTGTTTCGTCCCAATCACCAGTTCCACCATTGTATTTACAATTACCAGGTGTAGCAGGGTTAATTAAATAACTTGGTTCAACAGTATTAGTTTGGCTAATTTGATCTAAATTTGCAAATTGAATTGCATCAACATCAGCAAACGGTTGAATTTTGTATGTGAAAATTTTGTCTCCGTTCAAATTATAAATTTGGGCCGATGAATCTGAAATACCTTTCCCATACAAACCTAAATGATCTTTACCACCAGTAGGTCAATCTCAACCACCGAATGATGTTTGGTCAGTCGCATCACATTCTGAAATTGCATATTCAATTGAATCTTGCCCGTCATTGTCGGCTTGAATTTCATCACACGAGAGTGGATCAACCGCTTGAGATGTTCTATAACCGCACAATTCTGGCAATGAAAATGTGAGTGTCCCATTTAAATTATAAGTTGGATGAACATCATTAGTTGCTTGGTAAGTTCAGTTATAAGTGATGTTTTGTGACAACAACGATTCAATTGTATCGGAATAATTTTCTCAACCTAATGAACTTTGTGTACCATCAGTTGCTAATCCAAATTTATCTGCATTAGTTTTTCAGTCTATTACAGGTAATGATTCTAATTCGGACTGAAATTGATTAAAGTTCGATTCGCTAAAATGTAATCTTAAAAAATTATCCAATGAATATTGGGCTTGATCGTCATCATAGTTATTAACTGTTTCGCCATCGGGATTGTTTGGTATCTGTCAATCTATTACATCAGACATCGTTTGATTAATTATTTTCCCTTCTTTTATTGCTTGATCAATCGCATTAAATCGATTCACTGTTTCTTCTGTACCGTCACCATATGTAGTAATCATTTTGTTGTATCAATTCAACATGATATGAGTTTGATCATTTTGTCAATTGCTGGTCCAAGTACCTGTGTTTGGATCTTGGTGATAGTTAGCTAATTCATTATCCCAAGTATCTCAAGCCATTAATGTCGCGCCAATATACGGTTTATTTAGTTGTAATCCAAAATGGCCACGCATTTCACCAGGATGTGGTTCTGTTTGACTATCAATCCATTCACCAGTTTTAATTGGATCAACAATTGTTAAATATCGTTTATCAAATGAATCTGAATTCAACATTGTTGGTGAAATACTACCTTGATTAGTTAATTGCATGGTTTGGGTAGTACCTTGACCATCAGTATGTCAATTATCGACTGAAGTATCACTATGACTATTACCTCATATTCCGATCTCTGAAAAATTGTCGTTAATAGTAAATGTATTGTTATTATCAATTGTAATCGTCATGTTACTCCAAAAATCATTTAATCTAAACCCCATAGCCACATCAGTTCATTTGATGGAAAATTCAGAATAACTATAATTAACATAAAAACTTGGATCGCTAGAATAGTCGCTTCATTCTATTGAAACAGGCATTGATGTTGAATTGTTTCCTGACGGGTAATGAGCAGTAGAATTAAACGTATGATTGCCCCATTCAAAATCTCCTTTTGTCCTTAATGCTCAACCTTTAGCTGTGGCACCACCTGATCCGCCACTTTTATCAAAATTTTGCATTGATACATTTTGATTGGTGATAATACCTTGATCTGCTAAAACCTTGAAAGGCATGGTTTGAAGTGTTTGATATAACGGATATTTTTGCTGCAACAAATCCAAGTTCATATCAAAATCTAATTGAAGCTTCCCATTGTTACCAACGCATACACGTTTACCGCTTCCAATATCAAATTCAAAATTACTATCATATTGTGGAGTTCATTGTCCACTAATATGTGCAGAACCATTAGTATTTTTGACAACTTTTAAATTATTTTCTATTTCTGCTGTAGTGCTTTTGTTGTGATCAAAAGATTGTTTGGTGTAATTAGTATGTTTATTAATTCCAGTTCATACTCCAATTGATGTAACACAAGTGCCGATTGCTAAAATTGATATTCAAGATTTTATATGTTTCATATCGTCCTACATCTCCATCTCGTGTTCTTTTTCATTTTCGTCTTTATTTGAAAACCCAGAGATTTGTTTGTTAGATTTATTTTTTCCTTTGTCTTTTTTTGAGGCTTTGTCAACAGCTTGTTTAACAGCTGCAGCTAATTCGTTCATGTTATTGAAACCACAATACTTATTTTCTTTTTTCATTTTTATTCCTCCTTTAATTTCCCTAATGTGATAGGTTCATCACTCAGTTGTATCGCTGTTTCTAGTAACACACCTGCTATTTGAGACTTAAAATCTGGGCTATAGTTTTTTACATTTTCCATAACTTTTTGAATAAACAGATTCACTGCCTTACTTTCTTTGTTCATATTTACTCCTTAATTTTTCTTTGTATCCAACACTTTTACTAACATATTTACCCTTTTAATGCTCAAATTGTTGGTACAAAAACATTCCATATTAGTTGTGCCCCCACCAGACACAAAAACACAAAAATGAAGCTATGCAATGGTCGATACATATCAAGTTTTAATTTCTTCTTCTTTTCTGGATCGCCTGAAACTAAAATTCGTAAAGACATAATTCCCAAAAATGCGGCCGTGCCAATGGCAAATCCAATGAGTAAAGCAATTTGACTCCATTCAACATATCAATAAATCGCATTACCAAGTTTTTGGTTACCACCTAAAACTACTTGTACTAATTCTTGCCAAAGCGGGGGTAGTGGCATTATTCATCTCCTTCACGTTTAATCGCATTCGTGTAATTTGAACCATAGTTTTTAATTCCTAATCGCTTGCGATAAAAAATGACATATGTAACTGCAAA
The DNA here is from genome assembly GCA_031275175.1 of Mycoplasmataceae bacterium. Taxonomy (GTDB): domain Bacteria; phylum Bacillota_I; class Bacilli_A; order Mycoplasmatales; family Mycoplasmoidaceae; genus Malacoplasma_A. The sequence goes on along the minus strand of JAISPD010000002.1, from coordinate 14,091 downwards.
TAATGCCAATGCGATTAATCCAAAGATTAACATAACCACTGCATCAGTATGAAATTTATCATTTAACTTACTAATAAAGATAAAAATACCAGATAGCGATAATGCAATACCAAAAACTAAAAATAATAATCAACCCATTTTTAATCAAAAACATCTTTGTTTTAGTCGCTTTTGTTGCGCTTCGGTTTTTATATCGGGTATATCAAATAACTTCATATTTTAATTTGAGCCGTAGGTATAAGTATACAAAAAAAATATGTTTTATACAAAAAAAGATATTTTTTAAATTATCAAGTTAATGGTTTAGAATGCCTTTTAACACTTCAAATTTTTTTGTTTGCAAATTTTTTCATTGTATCCACTCTTAAAATTATTTTTAAATTTGGATCATCTGGCGATTGTAATTCTCAATAAGTTTTTCGTTTTATCCCTAACCGCTCAACTTCTCTAATCACTGTTCATCCCGCAAACTTTTGTCCTACATAATTAACACCAGTTCCGAATTTGCGTCCTGCACCCTTTGGATTAGTTTTAGTGATACGATTATTTTTTAATTGGTTAGATTCTTTCATATTTACTAGCTCATGCTTTAATTCGATTTATTGATGTTTCGTCAAATTCGAACTTGATTGGATCGTATAATGTTCGTTGAATGTTATAAATGTAATTTCGATATGCCTCGCTTTGTTCATCATTGAATTTATCAATATACTTCAATCATGAATAAGCTAATCGTCTAAACCCCTCATCACCTTGGCCAAAATGAACAACATTGTGACAAAAAGGACAAACAGGTACAACCCTTTTTAATAATTGTTTATGAGTATCGACATCTCAATCTCATTCTTCATGACATTCGATTAAACCGATTCTATAAACTTTATTACAATAACAACACTTGCCCATTCCGTTTTGGTTAGCTAGATGTCTAGAATAGTTTTTGACGCATTTTTGAATGTATTCTCAATCTTCTTTAAACTTTACTATCTCATGTAAATTAACTTCGTGGTTTTTTTCAGGAATGATTTGGATTTTTAATCTCAAGTTTTGATATTTTTCCTCTAGTGTTTTATTGCTATGAAGTAATTTTTCGTGCCGTTTATATTTTTTAACACCAAATATAACGGATGAAATAACAATAATAGTGACGATTACGATTACTAAAATTACAATTCACATATTTTATGTTCTCTCCAATGTAGTTTGTTATATAATTACTCTATGTTTGGTTTTCCCAGATAACCTCAAAACTGTTCTTAGACGGCGTATGAGCTATTAACTCGACACCCGTCATAATGTATAGGAACATGTACATTGATTGAGTTTTTAATTTCTTTATGTTCATAAACAAAAGAAGCCGTTACTTTAACTGAATAGGCTTGCTCACAAGTTGGAAAAATGTACCTTCATTCTAAACCTTCGTAAGGATATGATATTGGCGTAACAGATGATGGTACTGCACTTCATTCAAATTTATAATTAGTCAAAATAAATTTGGTATTCGTTGCTTCTACCATTAATGAATTGACTGGTATTTGTGTGCTTGGGTCTGGATATCTACCGTCATATAACTCAGTACGCATCACAACAAAAACTGATTGACAGGCAGTTAAATTAATTGCGACGGTGCCTAATGTAATCATCATTGAAGAAAATACAAAACCTGTTTTTATTATTTTATTCATTAGCACTCTCCACAAATTTTGCATTAGCAAAAACTAAACTATGAAATAACATATTTTCATTTAATTGGATAATTCCTCAGTTATTAAAGAGTGGTGTAAAATGGTAAAACAAATCAAAGTGAACGTTGTAAGCATCTCCACCAATTACTGGAGTTAACGGTCGATATTCATTAATTAGAATTCGATATTTCGAAGCATAACTGTGTCAAGGATGTCGATTGTAATAATTAAAATTAATTTCTAATCAATAACGACATTGAAATTCTCCATCATTGATTCGGTGATGGTAATTATAAAGTTTGGCGCTCCAATCAAAAGTAGTAGTATCAAAAAAAGAATACAAATAAGTGCGTACACCATAAGCAATCTCCGCGAATTGCATATCAAGATCATTATTGTTATTAACTAAAAATTGATTAAATTGGTCTGCTGTTATATCAGTTGCGCCTAATTCACTAGGAGCCTTGCCATAATACTTAGCATACTTTGAATCTCCACTAAAAGAAGTACGATAATCAAAAGTAAATGATAAATGATTTTTACTAATGGAATTTAGTGTAATAGGGATAACAGTTGCCAATATAAAAGCTCCAGCAACTCCAATGCTACCTCAAATATAAAGTCGATGTTTAGATTTATATCTCATAACTATGTCCATTTCTTACTTTGCAACGCAAAATAAATATTACTATCTTTAGGAACTTCTAATTTAATTACATCTCCATTAGGGGTAACAATGGCAGTATCACTAATATCTGACATTAATTTAAATTGTAAATTATTGAAATCTGCATATGCGGGAGCATTAGCAGTACTAGCATCATAGTGATTATTGATAAAATTAACAAACGGTGCATCCCATGTAAGGTTTCACAATACATTCTCATCGTTTCCAGGAAGAATCTTCAATGTTAGGTATTGATTTAATGACGATGTATGAGGATCATTAACATCACTTGATGATGCTGGTTGGGTGACATTAGCAACACTGCTTAAAATAAATGGAACTTGTTTAGTTCTGAAAGAATAAGGATCTAATGGTGTCGTTGCAGAAACCTCATCATAACAATCAAAGTAAATTTGCAAACGAGCTGCTTGTCTTGGATCAAATATTTGATTGAGAGGTTTGCCGTCGTTATTTAAACTATATTCACCAGGCTGATTTAACCATTGTCAAATATCATTACTAAAATTTGTTTTTTGAAATTGAATGGTCACGGAAAATTTCAATAACAATGCACTTCAAGCATCGTAGGTTGCTACGCTCTCACTCTCACCCTTGGTCACAAAACGTACATCAGTATATGTGTCATTTAAAATATTTCATGTTGTTTCTTGTTCCACTTTAATCATGGATTTTGTATCGGTAGTGGCAGTAACATCGATAGCTGTAATTTGACTATCGCCCACTACTTCGCTATGGGTTCCACAAGCAGTAATTAATGAAAAACACGGCAGACTTAAAAACAACGATAATTTAACTCATTTAATCTTCACAACTACTCCTTATTCTTTTGTCTTCAATTCATAAGTACATTAACCCCACCCAACAAAAATACAAAAGCGATTGGACAAAAAATATCTGCAATTTTGTTAGAAACTGAAACAATGTTTCAAAATCCTGTGGTAAACCCTGGATACTGAACTCATAGTGCTGATGAATAAGGGTGAGTAAAATCAAAAATCGATGCATGTCAAGAGTTAAATGAATATGTCTGTAACCATGATTGCATGAACAAATGTGAAATGTATCTTAACGGTCAAACATAACTAATGAATAATACTTTATTGTAACTAGGCTCAGCTGAAATCAATGTGGGAGGGATAATTCAAAATCCTAAAAAAGCACTAATTAAAATAAAAGAGATCCCAAAAACTTGGATAAAAACTAATGATTTAGCATGCAAACCAACAGTAATACCAATCACACTACATAATAAGATGGTAACCACTAAAGAATAAATTAATGTGCCATAATTGGCGGTCTGTCACATAATTTGAATTTGTTCATTGTTAAACATACTGAGTGTACCAATCAAACAATTAAAAAAATAAGTCATAAAAAATAAGATTGTGAAAAAAATACTCATAGCCCAAATGAAAGCTATTTTTTTATTACCAGAATCCTCTATTCTACGTAAAATATTAGCTTTCCGATATTCAAAAATAACGGTAGGAATAATAATCAAACCAATAAAAACAATTGAGATGTAAGATACTGTCGGAAACATTAATACAGGTGAAATTGTCCCCCCAAATAAATTTCACGATAAACAGGCTGCACAAATAAAAAAAGACGGAACCACAAAAGTAAATATGATATTTAGTGGTGATTTTCAAAATGATTTATTTAATAATAAAATGCTAGCTCTCATTAAATACTCTCAGCGATCAAGCGATCTACCCCACCAGCACGTCGTTTAAGTTGTACTAATGTGAAATCATTAGCAATTTTTTGATTTTGAATTGCTACGATACGGTTAGCCACTTCTTTAATTTCATAAACATCGTGTGAAATAATAATTGCAGTGATATTTTTGATTTGAAAATATCTTTTAATAAAAGTAATAATTTTTTTCTTTATCACTAAATCTAAATTATTGCATAACTCATCAAACAAAACAATTTCTGGATCATGAAATAACGACAGCATGGCATTTAATCTTTGTTGTTGACCACCAGATAGCTTATGAACACGCATCTTTAAGATTTGTTCAATACCAAAGGCATAGCAAAAAATAATCAAATCATCAATGGTGGTAAACGATTTATATAAACGGTGGGTAAAAACAATGTAATCTCAAACAGTTAATGATGATAATAAGATATTTTTTTGGTAAGCTATCCCAAATTTTTCAGTCGGTGATCATTTATAGGATAGATTGTAAACTACCTCACCAGAATTTGGTTTAAGATAACTAATCAGAATGTCTAGTAGAGTGGATTTACCAACACCATTTGCTCCTATTAAAGCAATTACATCACCACGTTTTATTTTTAAGTTGACATTGCTAAATAAAACTTTCGACTGACCATTTTGATCAGAAAATTGTTTAGAAATAACTTTTAAATCAATCAATACTTTATGATTTTGTGGAAAAACATTAGTTTTTAAACGATCAAAAAAAGAATTTACGTGATTTTCAAAAAAATTCTTATCTGATAACGAAAGTTTAAATTTCTCAAAAAATTTTCGTTTTGATAGACGTTGATATTGTGGTTTTTGTTCTAATTTAAATTTCATATTGTATTACCATTTCAAATTTACAACTTTGCTTTTATACATACTTACAGATATGGATAATAAAATCGAAGATAAAGCAAACGGAATAATTAAATCTAAAAGTTTATCAATCGGTTGGGCGAAAGTAAATGTTGGTATATTATTTATTGGCAATCACGAAGGTACAATACCTGATGAAAAGATTGCGTTAACATCGCCAGATCAATAAAGTCCATAAAGTATCGGATCTACTTCTCACATATCGAATAAATCTAATCCAATAATTAAGTGAATATAGCCTTGACAATCTCTTGGATATCAAGTGTCTAACACATAACCGCCACCAAAATCAATGTTAAAGTATGGTATGGGAATAATGTTAGTGGTAAATGCATGGTGTACATCAAAGATTGATGAGTACCCTAAATGTAACCTTGAATATTCATCCAAATTTTCATATCCAGGGCCACCCGTAATTGCATGTACAACAACTTCATTTCAATCTGATGTTGATAACTTACCAGCATTGAAAGCGGGCCCTTGTGTTACTGATTCTAATAATAAACAAGTAGGGTAACGAAATGGTGATAAATAAGTGGCTGTTCAAATTGATATGTTTTTAAATTGATGCGTAACCGAATCTTGCGAATACATCGCTAAGTATTGCAACGGAATTCCCCCCCCACCCAAAAAGATGGAAAACAATACCAAGATTGCTCCCAAGATTTGAATTGAGACAATGGAATTTAATAAAGTTGCCATCAAAATACCAATAGCAATTCCTAGCAACGAAAATGCAAGTAATGAAAAGAATAGTTGCCCATAACCAATATTGTTTAGCATGTATTCAATGTAAATACCGTTCTGGTGATCAATCAATCATATCAATAAACTACCTAAGAAATAAGCAAACGCATAAGAAAAAATACACAAAATAATGTAATAAAACCCAATAACTGAATAAAACATCCAGTTATTGTTGATTTTCATAGTAATTCTTTTTAAAACATCAGCACGTTTAAATGAATAGATAACTAATGGTAATGAAAGACAAGTCAAACAGATTAAAGAAAGCGTCGCAATTCCAGGAACTACATAAACTGGCGATAAAAAGGTTGCCGTCTCATCTATGCCTCCGCCCCCGCTAATATCATTTATGTTAACACTGCATGTAAAAGTAATGTTAGCCAATAGAACTAAAATGAAGGGTAAAATCAAAGCAAAAAAAATATTTAGAGGATTTTTTCAAAAGAACTTATTAATAAAAGAAAATGTATTAAGCATGTTTAGGATTATACAAAAGAATAAAAGTATTTCATTTATGAAAATCTTATTAATTTCTATAGCATATTAATATCTAACGAAGAAAAATCCTATATAATGTATGAACTTTTTACATATAGGAAGGAAAATAAATTATGGCAAAAGCAAAATTTGACCGTAGCAAACCACATGTTAACATTGGTACAATTGGTCATATCGACCACGGTAAAACTACATTAACCGCGGCTATTTGTACTTATCTAGCAAAGAAGGGGTTAGCGCAAGCAAGAGACTATGCATCAATTGACAGTGCACCAGAAGAAAAAGCTAGAGGTATTACAATTAATACAGCTCATGTTGAGTATGAAACAAGTAAGCGACACTATGCGCACGTTGATTGCCCAGGACATGCAGATTATGTCAAAAACATGATTACAGGTGCTGCACAGATGGATGGAGCAATTTTAGTTGTAGCTGCAGGAGATGGTGCGATGCCCCAAACACGTGAACATATTTTGTTAGCACGTCAAGTTGGTGTACCAAGAATTGTTGTTTTTATCAACAAGTGTGATGTAGTTAATGATCCAGAAATTCAAGAATTAGTTGAAATGGAAATTCGTGATTTATTAACTTCATATCAATTTGATGGTAATAATACTCCAGTGATTCGTGGATCAGCATTATTAGGATTACAAGGAAAACCAGATTGAGAAGCAAAACTACAAGAATTAATGGATGCAGTAGATGATTACATTCCTACACCAACTCGTGAAGTTGATAAACCATTCTTGTTACCAATTGAAGATATTTTTACCATTACTGGTCGTGGTACAGTAGTAACTGGGAGAGTAGAACGTGGTCGAGCAGTATTAAATGAAGAAGTAGAAATTGTCGGAATTACACCGACTAAGAAATCAGTCATTACTGGAATTGAAATGTTCCGTAAACAATTAGATGAAGCTATCGCTGGTGATAATGCCGGTGTTTTACTAAGAGGAATTGAAAAGACTGACGTGCAACGTGGTCAAGTGTTAGCTAAACCTGGTTCAATTAAACCTTTTAAAAAATTCAAATGTCAAATTTATGCATTAAAGAAAGAAGAAGGTGGTCGACACACTCCATTTATTAATGGATACCGTCCTCAATTCTATTTCAGAACTACCGATGTTACTGGTTCAATCACTTTAAAAGAAGGTGTAGAAATGGTAATGCCTGGTGATAATGCCGAATTAACAGTGGAACTAATTGCTCCAGTAGCAATTGAAAAGGGTTCTAAATTCTCAGTACGTGAAGGTGGCCGAACAGTTGGTGCTGGTAACGTAATTGAAATTCTCGCTTAATTGCAATTATCTTAGTTTTAACGATTTAGATAAAAATACTCATGGTTTGAAAAATCTATGAGTATTTTTATTTTTCATTAAACATCTTTGCGACATTTTAATAAAATTGACAAAAATCTCATTGTTGATATAATCTATTAACCTATTTTTAATTAATATTAAAAATAGCGAATTAAGTACAGCATGTGGAAGAACAAATTCGTTCGTTAAACCACGTAGAGATACAAAACTTAGGAGGTATACTTGTGGCTGCAAAAAAAGAAGTTGTCCGAATTGCCAAAATTCATTTAATTGGTGGACAAGCTAAACCAGGCCCTGCGTTAGCATCAATTGGAATTAATATGGGGGAATTTACCAAACAATTCAACGATAAAACAAAAAATCGTAATGGTGAGGTAGTACCTTGTATCATCACTGCTTTTAACGATAAATCATTTACTTTTATCACTAAAACATCACCTACTAGTGTAATGCTAAAAAAAGCAGCTAAATTAGAAACAGCAGGAAAAAATCAGTTGACTGATAATGTTGCTACTATTTCTAAAGAGCAAGCTTTAGAAATTGCTAAATATAAACTACCAGACTTAAATGCTTATGATGAAGATGCGGCACTAAGAATGATAGCTGGTACAGCAAAACAAATGGGCATTAAAATTGATAATGTAGATTTAACGCCAAAGAAAACTGCTAAGGAGAGTAAGTAGTTATGGCAAAGAATAAAAAATACATTTCAGCCAAAGCAGCAATTGATTCTAAGAAACTTTACTCAATTGAAGAAGCAGTTGCATTAGCAAAAAAAACATCTACGACTAAATTTGATGCATCAATTGACATTGCCATTAAATTAAATCTAGACACAACCAAAGCCGAACAACAGCTAAGAGGTACAATTGCTTTACCTTATTATTTTGGTAAACAAATTAAAATACTAGCTCTTAGTGAGGCAGCTACAGCAGCGCAAGCTAAAGAGGCTGGTGCTGATTATTTTGGTGGTAAAGATAAAATTGATGAAATCAAAAATGGTTGATTAGATTTTGATGTCATGATAACTACACCTAAATTCATGCCTGAGCTTTCTAAATTAGGTAAAGTTTTAGGGCCAAAAGGTTTAATGCCTAATCCTAAATTAGGAACTGTTACACCAGATGTGCTAAAAACAATTAAAGAATTTAAAAAAGGTAAAATGAACTATCGAACAGATACATATGGTAACATTCATATGACAGTTGGTAAAGTATCGGCTGCTGCTGAAAAAATAATTGATAACATTCGCACACTTCTAGAATTTATTATTGCCAAACGTCCCTCAACAGTTAAAGGTGACTATGTTCAAAAAATATATCTATCTTCAACAATGGGACCTGCTATTAAAATAGATATCAATAAAAATTAATGGTTAATGAATTTATACCCATAAAAAATAAGCACGAACTAAAGAAATGCTATTTTAATGTTTTGTCTAAATTACAAAAAAAATATGATGTATTGTTGGCTGAATATGAAAAACAAGTAACTACAGCTCCATCAAAAAATGAACGTAAAACTAAAAATAAACAAAATCGTATAGCTTTTACAAAACAATTAAGTAATTTAGAAAAACAATACAATAAAGATAAGAAGAAACTAATTAATACATTTACAACAAAGTCTCAAAACCGAAAAGCTAATTTCATTGAAAAAGTTAAATTAAAAACTATTAAAAAACAATATAAGAAAGATAAACAAACCTTACGTTTTAGTTATTATTTAAAAACGATTGATCCGATTCGCGCAAAATACATTATGGAAAGAAATCAATTAACGTTAGATTATCGTCATCAATTAAAAAAAATAAAACATAATTTTAAATAAAAAATAAATCCTAAATCCTCCATTGCATAGTCTTAGTATAGATAGTGTTAATATTTTTAATCCCATAATATATAATACGCAAGCGAGTAATTGACCGCTATGGTTTCAAACTATAGAGGAAAGTCCATGCTTGCACAGACTGTGATGTCTGTAATGTTTCTGTAGATCAAATAAATAGAATCTAGCACCTGTTAACTTGGTGACGGCGATCTAAATACCTAAGGTTAGTCAAATAATACGGTAAATAGTCATAAAGTGCCACAGTGACGAATTAATGGGAAACCATTAAGTGAAACGCGGTAAACCCCAGAAGCAAGAAACCTAAATTTCGGTAAGGGAACGGGCAATTATTAAACGAATTAATTGCTTGATTAATAAAGTAAGATTTATTAATAGACAAATGGTCAATATTGATTTCGAAAGATTTCAACACAGAACATGGCTTATGCTCGCAATAGTTAAAAACAGATAAAAACCACGCATGTTATATGGGTGGTTTTTTTCTAAAAAGTGACCTTAAAACCTAATTTACGCCAATAGGAAAAGCTAATAATTTAATAACCAACATTGAAAATTTGTTCACCGTTACTAAATGTTAATCAATAACTATAGCCGTTTACAAAAGTTATTCCTAATTTAGCCGTAATTGTAACATCCATGTATGCAAGATCGGAAGGAATATTTAAGTCAGGCTCATGAAATGAAAAAGTAGCAGTATATTCATCGAGATCATAATATATCGGAAGAACGCTATCATCAAATGGAGAACAATAGAGAATATTAGTGATTTCTCAATCATCTTGGTTATTATGCCAATAACTCAATGGATCACCTTCAGGCATTATCATACTAGAATTTACTTTGATTGTGCTGTGCAATACCGTGTAGTCAGGATCATTAATAGATGGTGATTGATAGGCTATAGTATTATTGCACAAATAGTAATTTGGAAATTTTACATTTGGCAATAGCAGAAATGCATTCTCTACAAAAAAATCATCATCTTTACTAATTTCTTGAAGTGGTTGCCCATTATTCTGAATTGACGTTCATATTGAATTATGACCAGTCAACATCTCAACTTCCGTAATTTCGCCATCATTGTATCTGTTATAAATACTTTCTAATTCAACTGGTGCGTATTTTCCATTTATGTCTCTCGTGGAGCGAGTAATAATTGGGTGGAAATAATTTTGATGTTGTCACACAAAATCATAATCCATTTTAAATTCATATTGACTTTGGATTTTGGTATGAGCTTCTTCGAAAGAAAAATCGTCCAATTTAAAGTACGAATGATCAAACATCCAATCAATTTTTAAATTTGAATTTTCATATGCTATATTTCCTATTTCCACTAACATGTATTTACGTCCTTGATCTAACAAGGCATTGTAAAGAGATGTATCATTAAAAAGTGTCATAACCTCTTTAGTAACTTCTGAATCGTTTCCCAGTTTTTCACTGTAATCTCGTTCATCTTTTGGTAAATCTACTAAGTCTAATTTAAGTTTCATGAAATCAGTAAAAGTTATTCATTTGCTCAAATCTGAATTATTAGAGGTTTTATTCTCATTGTTTCAAATTGCAAAACCAACACTAATACCTACACCTATACCAATTATTGCACAAGCCATACTCACCAAAATTCCTTTAATATTTTTCTTTGATTGCAATTTAATTTTATTATTTGTCATACTTTCATACTTCCTTATTGTTACTTGTTGCATTTAGATAACAAAACAAGAAAAACAAGCCTTCTAAAATAGTAATCTTGTTTTTTAGATTAAAAGAAAAAAATAAAGTTACGCCGTAGGCGTTCGTCTCTCTCTCTCTCTCTCTTGCGGTGTTATTATTTGTTTGCATAGTGTATATTTTAACAAAATTTTGCTAAAAATTATCGGATCGTAGTTTATACTACCGTTTTTTTACCGTAATAAGCATTCAAAAACATTGCTTTAATTTCATTAATTAAAGGATACCTTGGGTTAGCCCCTGTACATTGATCATCAAAAGCATCTTCGGCCATTTTATCAATTGTTTTTAAAAAATCAGCTTCTTTGACACCAGCTTCTTTAATGGTTAAAGGAATATGTAAGTGCACTTTTAATTTGTCAATTTCCTTAATTAAATTCATGACTTTATCCGTTGGGGTTTTACCACCAATACCTATGTATTCAGCAAGTTCTGAATAGCGTTTTAATCCTTGTGGATATTTATATTGACTAAAAATTCCCATCTTCACTGGAGCTTCGCTACAGTTATATTTAATCACTTCATTAATTAATAGAGCGTTAGCAATACCATGTGGTAGATGATGGTAAGATCCTAATTTATGTGCCATAGAGTGACAAACCCCTAAGAATGCATTAGCAAAAGCAATTCCTGCCATACATGAAGCGTTGGCCATTTCTTCACGAGCTTTTACATCCTTAGCACCGTTGGTATAAGCACTCGGTAAATATTTTAAAATAAGTCTAACGGCTTCACGTGCTGTTCCGTTTGTGTAATCAGAAGCCATAACTGATACCAATGCTTCCAGTGCATGAGTGAGTGCATCAATTCCGCTAGCTGCTGTTAAACCTGGTGGCACATTCATTGTAAGATCAGGATCAATGATTGCCATTTTTGGTAGTAATTCATAATCAGCTAAAGGATATTTGAGGTGATTACGGCTATCAGTTATGACAGCAAACGGAGTAACTTCACTACCTGTACCACTTGTGGTAGGAATGGCACAAAAATAAGCCTTTTCACCCATGTGAGGAAATTTAGTAATTCGTTTACGAATGTCCATAAAACGCATTGCTAAATCTTGAAAAACTACTTCAGGGTGTTCATATAATACCCACATAATCTTAGCGGCATCAATTGGTGAACCTCCACCAATCGCAATAATTAAATCTGGCTGAAAAGTTTTCATTGCCTCAGCTCCTGCTTGAGCTGTTTCAATACTTGGATCAGGTTCAACATCAAAAAAAGTAGCATGTTGCATTCCCATTTCATCCAAATATTTAGTCACTTCTTTAGTGAAACCAGAGTAATATAAAAATTTATCAGTAACAATAAATGCACGTTTTTTCTTATAAACTTCCTTAAATTCACGACAAGCAATCGCTAATGAACCTCGTTTAAAATAAATTTTTTCTGGAACACGATATCACAACATATTTTCTCTCCTACATGCAACTATTTTTACATTCAATAAATGATCAATGCCGACATTTTCACTTACAGAATTTCCTCCCCATGAACCACAGCCCAAAGTCAATGAAGGTGGCAATTTAAAATTAAATAAATCTCCTATCCCTCCTTGAGACGATGGTGAATTAACTAAACACCTACAAGTAAGCATACGTGCTTGTCAAACTTGAATTTTTTCATAATCGGTTTCGTGATTGATAAATAATGAAGCGGTATGACCTAATCCACCTTGGGCAATTAAATGATCAGCTTTTTCCATCGCGTTTTCAAATGTTTTCGCACGATACATCGCTAAACAAGGACTTAATTTTTCATGAGCAAATGGTTCTCGTAAGAAATCTGTTGATATTACTTCAGCAATTAGAATTTTAGCTGTTTCAGGTACTTTTACTCCTGCCATTTTTGCAATGGTAAATGCAGATTGACCAACAATTTTGGGATTCAATGCACCATTGATAATGATGATTTCCCCTACTTTTTTTGCTTCGTTCTCCGTTAAAACATAAGCACCTTGATAAATCATTTCTTTTTTAAACTTATCATAAACATCATGTAAAACAATGACAGATTGTTCACTGGCACAAATCATCCCATTATCAAAAGTTTTGGACATCAAAATACTACTAACGGCCATGCGAATATTGGCACTACTTGCAATAATTACGGGAACATTTCCTGGTCCTACACCAATCGCTGGTTTACCAGAACTATAAGCAGCGCGAACCATTCCTGGACCACCAGTAGCTAATATCAAATCAGCTTCTTTCATTACTTGATTTGATAATTCAACTGATGGTTCATCAATTCAACCAATAATGTTTTTAGGTGCACCAGCTCTAAGTGCTGCATCATACATAATTTTTGCAGCAGATATGGTACATTTTTTTGCTCTTGGATGCGGACTAATAATCAAACCATTCCGTGTTTTGAGCGCTATTAATATTTTAAATATAGTAGTTGAAGTTGGGTTTGTTGTAGGAATGATTGCAGCTATTAAACCAACTGGTTCAGCAATTTTTGTCCAACCAAAAGTAGGGTCTCTTTCAATAATGCCACAAGTTTTTCTATTTTTATAAGCATTATAAATATACTCAGCGGCATAGTGATTTTTAATAACTTTATCTTCAACAACCCCCATACCAGTATCTCTTACTGCCATTTTTGCTAAAGGGATACGGGCTTTGTCGGCTGCGACAGCGACTGCTAAAAATATTTTATCTACTTGTTCTTGTGTATAAGTTGAAAAAACTTTTTGAGCGTCACGAATATCTTTTAATTTTTGTTGTAAAGTTTTACTATTATTTACAATATTTTTATCTGGCATAATTGTTCCTCAACTTATTTTAGTTTATTTTATTAATTAGTAAATTAAAAGTTGTACCTACTATCGCAACTATTTATAGATGTAGTTCCCGAAGTTAACTCTAAAGTTAGCAATTAACTTGAACCCACTTATTATACACTTCGTTGGCCGATAAATAGTTTAATGAGCCACGATAAATATTGTTAACTCAATCTACAGCCT
>JAISPD010000027.1 GCA_031275175.1 Mycoplasmataceae bacterium | reverse complement strand
TTTTCATAAATTCAAAAATATTTTTACCTGGATGTATTTAATAAAATATTTTCCTTGTATCCTAGACAATTTTTCCCCAAGTCCGCTCAAAACTAAATAGAATCCGACCAAATGTTAACCTTATCAGTTTTGGTAATTTTAATCATTTGGATTTATTTGATGTACACATTTTCTTGTGTAGTTAAATTGATTAACTCCGAAGAACGGAGGTGATCCACCCCCCCACGTTCTCGTAGGGGTACCTTGTTACAACTTAACTCCAATCACCACTCTACCCTAGACGTTCACCTCTTTGCGGTTGACAAAACGATTTTAGGCATTAGTGCCTCTCATAGTTCGACGGGCGTGTGCGCAAGACCAGAGAACGTATTCACCGCGACATGACTTATTCGCGATTACTAGTGATTCCAACTTCACGAGGACGAATTGCAGCCCTCGATCCGAAATGAGATCGGTTTTTTCTAATTAGCTCCATCTTGCGAGCTGGCAACAGTTTGTACCGACCATTGTAGCACGTTTGTAACCCAGGGTATAAAGGGCATGATGATTTGACGTCATCCCCACATTTTTTTAAAAATTATAGAAGCATTACAAATACAAAAGACATAAGCCTTAAATTTAATTTGATTAAACATAACTTAAATTAATTAATGAAAGAGTTCTAAGACATTCTACATCGCTTTTGTCCGCTACCAGTCTTTCCAATTTAGAATTTACGATAATATTATTAATGGATACAATATTTTTTTGTTTTTCCATGATTAGGAGTCCTCTCATACTTTGGCTGCAATAGTGTTACGAACTATACGATTTTTAGCTTCATCTGTTGAAATTGAGTTGTAATCATCTTTATTCAAAATTAGTCATAGAGCTAAGTTTACAGCAAATTTTTCTTTAAATTCATCAATATTATCTTTATATTCTTGTATAAATTCTCGTAAATCTGGGTGGCTTGCATAAATATCAATGTAGGTTTGATTGTCAATTTCATTTATATCAGCAATACGTTTACCCGTAGTGACATAGTTTACTTTTATGTTCGGTATTTTGATATTTCTTTCCTTTTTTTTAGGCAAATCATCAACTACTGTAAAAATCAATGAATTAGATTTCACTATTTTGTCTGCATTTTGCTTGTGTGAAAAATAAATACCATATTCACCAATAGGTAATTTAAATTTATAAATAATCCTGCCATTTTGGTATTTTGTTTCATAGTCGGTAGTAGTTATTTGACTATTCTCCACAAATTCATTATTAAAATCTTGGTCTGTATCCTCTTTGTTATCTTTTAATTCATTTTTAATTAAATAAACATTAATTGCAACAGTTTGATTAATAGTTAATTTTGCATTAGTCAATAAGACAATGTTACAAACATCTTTTGTGTCGAAAATATGTTTAGTGGTCATAATTTCAAATTTAGTAAAGTAATCAGCATATTTTTTCTCTTCAACACTAGAATCTACAACTTCAATTCGTGGCACTACATCAGTAAACATCTTAACTTTATTTATTGCTTTATATTTTTTTAATGCTTTTGATAATGCTTTATTGATTTTTAATAATTGTTTCTGGCTTAACGGTTGTTCAATTCGTTTTTTAAATATGTAATCATTCAAATCATATAGTTCTTTAATGTTTTCAATATTAATTAATATATTCTTAATCAATGACTTATATAACATATTTTTTATGACACCATTACGAGCAGATGAGAGAATGCTATATTTTAAATTTTTTAATCCATCTAGATCAGCTAATACTAATAATCTATTTTCTAAATATGTTAATCCAATTTCTTTAATTTTATTAAATGTTTCAAAACCAACATTTTGACCTGAAACTAAATATAAAATAGATGAATTATTATTCATGTTAAATTTTTTATAGTTGTTATTGCAAATTTCATCATTAATCCAATCAGTTTTATTCTTAGGAAGAATAGTATAGTAATTACATTGAATTGTTTTATCTCCTAATTTAAATGAAAAAAAGCCAGAATATTTTGAATTAACTAAAGAAGAAATTGAAAGTTTGTAATTTGAACCTAATGCATATTTTTCGTTCTGATGAAAAATAATGTTAGATTTTTTCATCTTAAAAAGATTGTCATTTGAATATTTACTTCTATGATCAACTATCTTAATAGGGAAATTATTATTGAATAGTTTTGTATTAATGTAATCAATTAATTTCCCATCTTTTGTAGCACAGTCACTAATCAAATTCTTATCAGTTAATTCATAATTAATCATCCTTATAACAGTACCAGAGGTATTATTTTTAAAAAAATCGTATAAATGTTGATTTTCTTTAAACTCATCGAAAGATATTTCCTCAACAGTTTTATAACAATACGAACTTGTTTTTCATTCTTCAGTTTGAATGTCTACAATAATCGTTCAAAATATTTTTCCATTACTCTTAGAAAAAATTATCGTAGCTTTAGCAAATTGTAGTGACGTGGAACCACCTTGTCCATATGTGCCAATTAAATATTTCTTTGATGAACTTGTTTTATTTAAACCTTGTAATGATAAAATAGTCTTTTCAAAATCATCTCCATTAATTCCGATGCCAGCATCATAAATTTCAAAAGTTGGTTCGTCATCGTTTTCAGAATCCAAAATCCGTAAAATAATTTGATTTTTTGCATCCTGAACGTTATTTAAAAACTTACGATTAGAAATTGAATTTTGTAAGTCATTAAAATATTTTGGAAACGATAATTCTAATATTTCTCTTATTGATGAATAATTATCAAATTCATTAATTTGTTTTTGTTTTTCTATAACTGCATCAATAGCATTAGTTAATCTCTCAATTAAACCGTGTTCGCCTTTATGTAATATTTTGATGGTAGAACTGTTAGATGGATTATTACCAACATATTTCCACCCAAGACTAAATAAATTTTCTTCTTTTATTGAATTGGCACTCAAATCTAAGTTATTTTTCTTTAAAAAATTTTTTATTTCTTTATAAGTGATTAATTTAACTATTGACATGTTAAAAATTATAATGATATTTTTTATCTATAAAAAACTTTACCCCCCCCCTACTCAGAGATATTTTTAATTATGGAAGATTTAACTAAACTTAAAAACTTGTTTTAAATGTACTTAATTATTTTTTATTTTCGTTAATAAATTGCAAAATTTCAGGTTCGGTTTTATAACCAACAAAAAAATTAATTGGTTTACCATCTTTAAATAAATACACGGTTGGTATGCTGCGAATATTAAGTTGAGACGCAATTGTCGGTACTTGGTCAATGTCCACTTTAATAAATTGAATATCATTCGCAATTTCTGACACTTTTACAAGCAACGGAGCTAACATTTTGCATGGCCCACATCAAACAGTATAAAAATCTACAAAACTAAATCCTTTAGCTATTGCTTTATCTAACTCTTCTCGTCGACTAATGCTTATTACTGCCATGGTTTTTTCTTATTTTCACTCGCTTTACTTTTAAGTTTTGGATTACGTTTTACTATTTTAGTATTTTTATTAACTAATTGATCGTTTTTAGTTTTGTTTGGGTCATTTTTATTTTCCTTATTAACATTACGGATGTAATGACATTTAGGATAATTGGAACAACCAATGAATTTTTGTCCACGTCGGTTAGCTCTTTCCACTAAATTATTACCACAGAGCGGACATTTTTCATCCAAGATAACTTGCTTGAGTGCATTCGGAAATTCTGCATATTTACAACGAGGAAAATCGGAACAACCAATAAATTGAATTCCGGTTCTTTTAGAATTACGATAAACTAACGGTTTCCCACATTTAGGGCATGCACGTCCAACTAATTTTGGCTCGACTTTTTTAATTTTTTCTTGAGCTAGGTTCAATTCTTTATCAAATTTTGGTTTAAAATCTTCTAGAATTCATTCCTTTCAACGCACATCTTTGTCTGCAATATCATCTAAATGCTCTTCCATATGTTTGGTAAACTCTGCATTCAAAATTTCGGGAAAATATTGATTTAGTCCTTCAATAACAGCATTCCCCATCGGTAGCATCACATATGCTCTATTATCTAATTTTGCATAACCCCTCTGGACTGCCATATTTGCCATTGAACGATAAGTTGATGGACGTCCCACTCCTACTTCATCCAAAGTTTTAATTAAACTTGCTTGATTAAATCGTGGTGGTGGTTGGGAAGTGTGTTCTTTAATCTGCGCAGATAACATTTTCAAAGTATGACCAACTTTGAGTTTTTCAATTTGAATATCGTATTCAATTTGATTATCTTGATAATGTTGATAAATTTTACGATAACCATCGAAAATCAGTCTACGATTATATGTATAAAATTTTGAATCATTACTTTGCAAACGCACAATTGTTGTTTCATAACGTGCTGGGGTCATAAAAGCAGCGATCGTACGAATCCAAATTAGTTTGTATAAAGCGTATTCGTCATGAGTAATTAATTTCTTAAGTGATTCAGGGGTTACAAATGGGTCAATAACACGGATAGCTTCATGGGCATCTTGCACATTTTCTGTTGCTTTTTTCTTATTACTACTAAAAAGACGCATTTGAAAATATTTGTCACCATACTTTCCCAAAATGAATTTTTTTGCCATATCACTAAAATGTGTAGCAATCCTAATACTATCTGTTCGTGGATAGGAAATTAAAGCAGTATGTACGCCATTGACTTTAATACCTTCATATAAATGTTGTGTTACCATAGTAACTTTACCAACATTTCATCCTAATTTATTAATCGCATCTTGTTGCAAAGTAGAAGTTTTATAAGGTTCCCGCGGATTATTATTTTTTTGCATAGGGTCATCAATTGCGTAAATGTTAAATGATTTATTCAATGAATCTAGAACTTGCTTAGCGCTTGCTTCATCAACGAAATCTATTCCTGACCCTTCTGTTTCAGAATTATTATGTAAATTAACTTGAGACTTTAACTTAGCAGAAATTTCACGCAAAATTAATTTTGCATTATTTTCTAAAACGACATCAACTGTCCATCATTTGGTTTCTTTAAATTTTTCAATTTCTTTTTCACGATCATAAATGAATTTAAGCGCCACAGTTTGTACACGTCCAGCTGAAGTAGCACGCATTTTTTCACGCACTAACTTAGATAAACGATAACCAACTAAACGATCTAAAATTCTTCTTGCAAATTGTGATTGAACTCAACGCAGATCAATGTTTCTTGGATGTTTCAACGCATCATTGATAGCGCTTTCTGTAATTTCATTAAAAGTGATCCGTGAGCATTTCGCTTTGTCTTTGTCGCTCAAAATTTCATAGACATGCCAAGCAATCGCTTCGCCCTCACGATCAGGATCGGTAGCTAGATAGATCTTGTCAGTTTTACTGGCTTCTGTTTTTATTTCATTAATGATTTCTTGTTTACTTTTTTCATTACGAATACCTTTCTTTTTGCCAGAAGGAATGATTCATTTAGGTTCTAAAGTTTTTTCATCAAATCCCATTCCACGTGTAGACAAATCTCGAATATGACCGATGGTCGCCATGATTTTAAAGTCATCATTTTTCAAAAATCTCGTTATCGTTTCAATTTTATTAGGTGACTCAATTATTAATAAATTTTTGCTCATATTTGCTTGATATTATAACAAGTACCCAAACAAAAACAAAATCTAGCACTGAAATATAGAGGATTATTCGTTTGTTTTTTATTAACCATAAGTAAGGGGTAAAGTTCCCACCTGATTTGATCGCAATATTAGCATAAATCAGATTTTGTCTTATTGAATTCTTAAAACAGTGTTGATATTTACGCGCTAAAAAATAATATTGTAAAGTCTTGCGTTTGGTTTTGGTTAAATTTAATAATTCGTTAAAAGTGATAATCGGCCGCATGATTCTTTATTTTCAAATAAAGAATAAGAATAACATATTTTAAGCCGGTTTTAGTAATGATGCTGGTTTACTTTGTAAGTGAAATTATTAATAGGTATTTTTTTAAAAAATAATCTAAAACTAAAAATATAAAATATAAACGATAGTGAATACTACCGAGTCTTAATTGCAATTAAATATCTTACTAAGAATGTAAAAAAACACCCAAGCGAAGTTGAACCAAAAAAGAAAATCAAAATATGTGATATTTCAATTTTCGAAAAATTTAAAAAACCAAGTAATGCCAAAAATATACACGACAAAAATATTGAAACAATAAAGTTTAGTAAAATATTTTTTTATCATGTATGTTTTTTTGTCAAAAACCAATAAAAGTTGATATTGAAATTCCAAATGACAAACCGGAAACCGTTGAAAAGATCAAATGGAAATATTCAAAATTTTCTTCTTTAGTGGAAATAATTGCGAATAATGATGATAGCGAAATGATGACACATATTAAATTAATTCATACTAGTTTTTTGCTCATAATAAAATTCTTCCATTCAATTCTCAGATAAATTATATTTGATAATAAATAAAACTAAATTATCTCAATAATTCAATTCCTTGTAAATTTTAAATTTGATGTTCAATAGATAATTCAACAGTATGTTGATAAATACTTTCTTTGCCACCTGCACTAATTGAAATTATAAATGTGTAGACTCCAACATCTTTCTCTTCAGTAGCGCCTCATGTAATCAAATTATTAGAAATCGACAATCATTTTGGAGGATTTGAATCATCTGTACCAGTCATAGTGATACTAAAACTAGGAGAAGGAGCTTTGCCACCATTCTTAGATTTGCCTTCAATTATAAATTCAATTGGATTAGATGACGCCCCCGATTGTTTAACTTCCCCAGTTAACGCCTCAGGAGCATTAGTAATCAAAACTTTAGTAACTTGATAACTCGGCAAGGTCGTTGTTAAAATTGCAGTAGTTACCCCTCCCAAAATTAAAACTCCCCCCATAATTACTAGTACTTTATTAGATTTTATTCAATTAATTATTTTACTCATAATACTTTCGTCTTCTTTTATGATTATAACCTAAAACAACGTGTTATAAAACTTGTTGCTGGAATTATCTAAAAGATCAGCGAAAATGTCCCGAGTAAAGGATCAGCGACTTTGTCCCAAAATAACGTTTAATTAACGAGAAGGACAAATAATGACCAAGGAAGAATACAAATACATACTAATATC
>JAISPD010000026.1 GCA_031275175.1 Mycoplasmataceae bacterium | reverse complement strand
TTTTCATAAATTCAAAAATATTTTTACCTGGATGTATTTAATAAAATATTTTCCTTGTATCCTAGACAATTTTTCCCCAAGTCCGCTCAAAACTAAATAGAATCCGACCAAATGTTAACTTTATCATTTGGATTTATTTGATGTACACTTTTCTTGTGTAGTTAAATTAATTAATTTATGACTACCAACTACATAACCATAACCCGGTAAATCGACTAGTCGGTATTGATTAAAATCATAAAAATTAGCGGTTTGAGTTCTCTTGGGAGTTTTGGATGTATGTGCTATTTTTTTGTTAACTAGAGCATTAATAAGCGTGGATTTGCCAACGTTGCTACGACCAATCAAACAAATTTCACTTTTTGATCATTAATTCATTCAGAGCAGGTAGTAACTGATTTTATAAACGCTGCCATGGTCGTCATTATAAATGTTTTCCTCCAAGTTCCCTCAAAACTAAATAGAATCCGACCAAATGTTAACCTTATCAATTTGGGTAATGTTAATCATTTGGATTTATTTGATGTACACATTTTCTTGTGTAGTTAAATTAATTTAACTCCGAAGAAAGGAGGTGATCCACCCCCACGTTCTCGTAGGGGTACCTTGTTACGACTTAACTCCAATCACCACTCCTACCCTAGACGTTCGCCTCCTTGCGGTTAGCAAAACGGTTTTAGGCATTAGCGGCTCTCATAGTTTGACGGGCGGTGTGTACAAGACCCGAGAACGTATTCACCGCGACATGACTTATTCGCGATTACTAGTGATTCCAACTTCACGAGGACGAATTGCAGCCCTCGATCCGAACTGAGATCGGCTTTTTCTGATTAGCTCCCTCTTGCGAGTTGGCAACAGTTTGTACCGACCATTGTAGCACGTTTGTAGCCCAGGGTATAAAGGGCATGATGATTTGACGTCATCCCCACCTTCCTCTAACTTGCGTTAGCAGTCTCGTTAGATAAAGTAACTAACGATAAGGGTTGCGCTCGTTGCGGGACTTAACCCAACATCTCACGACACGAGCTGACGACAACCATGCACCACCTGTGTTTGAGTTAACCTCCATCATATTTCTATAACTTTGCTCAACATGTCAAACCCTGGTAAGGTTTTGCGTGTACTGTCGAATTAAACAACATGCTCCACCACTTGTGCGGGTCCCCGTCAATTCCGTTTGAGTTTCATTCTTGCGAATGTACTACCCAGGCGGATCATTTAATGCGTTAGCTTCGATGCTGACACTGTGTATCAACATCTAATGATCATCGTTTACGGTGTGGACTACTAGGGTATCTAATCCTATTTGCTCCCCACACTTTCGAGCCTAAGCGTCAGTTGTGACCTAAGTTTTCGTCTTCACCACTGGTATTCTTCCATATATCTACGCATTCCACCGCTCCACATGGAGTTCTAAAACTCTCTATCACACTCTAGACTTACAGTTTCCAATGCAAACATCTGTTAAGCAGATGCCTTTCACACCAGACTTGTAAATCAGCCTGCGCTCGCTTTACGCCCAGTAAATCCGGATAACGCTTGTAACCTTTGTATTACCGCGGCTGCTGGCACAAAGTTTGCCGTTACTTATTCAAGAGGTACAGTCAAACAATAATCATTTCCTACTATTGTTATTCGTCCCTCATAAAAGAACTTTACAATCCAAAGACCTTCATCGTTCACGCGGTATTGCTCCTTCAGGCTTTCGCCCATTGAGAAAAATTCCCTACTGCTGCCTCCCGTAGGAGTATGGGCCGTGTCTCAGTCCCATTGTGGCTATTCTACCTCTCAGTATAGCTACTCGTCATTGACTTGGTGGGCCGTTACCTCACCAACTATCTGATAAGCTGCACCCCCATCCTAAAGTGTTCCAAACGGAACTTTAAAAATAATTACATGTGTAATTATTTCCTATGAGGTATTAGCTAATCTTTCGATCAGTTGTTCCTCTCTAAAGGGCAGGTTAGATACATATTACTCACCCGTTTGCCGCTGGTATTGCTACCCGCTCGACTTGCATGTATTAGGCATACCGCTAGCGTTAATCCTGAGCCAGGATCAAACTCTTAAAAATTGACGGATTCTATTTAGTTTTCAAAGAACTTGCACTACTCTCTTTTTGGAAAGCAGCGGAATAGATTATATTATTAACATAATAGATTTGTCAAGAGGGAGTTGACATGCTATGAAAGTGTTGCACTTGCAATTGGAATTTAGGTTTGCCACATTTTTAATATTCAAGAAAAAATATTTTACTAATATGTTTTAATTTGCACTAACATATTAATCTATTGATCGAAGATCAATTAAATTTAGAAAACTTGAATACGTTCAGCAATTAAATGCATTTGTTGATTGATATTTTTAATATGACCTTTAACACCGATAATTGTTCCGGGTGACACTTCTTTAATTTCATTTACGAGTGTTTCTTTGTCAAAATCAACATCTACAATTTCATATCACTCTTCATCATTAAAATCAAGTAGTGGTTTTTCTACTTTGATTGTTAGTTTAAAATCATCAATATTCTTTGATAATTTTTCTACAATACCAATAATAGCAATAAAATTCATAAACAACCTCCTTAAAATTTTGTCTAGGGATTATGAACTAAAAAACCAAAAAAGTTGTCCTGAATTTGTCCGATATTTTTCTTATTTTTTTTCTGTTTTTTTCCAGTTAGCAATTTCTTCTCGCATTTTGACTACTTCATTGGAAAGTCGTTGATTATCATAACCTTCTTTGCGAAAATAATTAACTTGATTGTCAAGTGTGGTGATGGTATTGTTTTTTTGTTGTAACTCTTCTTTGAGCTTTAAAATTTCTTTTTGATTATTTTTGGATTCATCTTGCATAAGTTGAACATTACGATTCATTTCTTTCAAATATTGAATAACATAATCAAAAAAAACATCAACATCTTCTGGGTCATACCCTGAATGAATACGCTTGCGAAATTTCTTATTCAAAATTTCGTTCATCATTACTTCTAATTTATTTGACATATTTTCTTTACAATTATACTATGCAAAGTTTTACAAAAATTTTAAATGATATCAATATTAAAAAAATTAAAGAGCAATTATCAAAATATCAAAAACCGGTTCCCAACAATCCTTACATTATGTTTTTCTTTAAAACTGCAAACCATACAATTTCTATTTTTCACAATAACAAGATGTTAATTCAAGGAAATAATCCTTCAAATTTTTATGATGAATTAATCAATGCAAAGACGCTTGAAAATAGAACTAATCAAAAATTAACCGATGATTACATTGGCTGTGATGAAGTGGGGGTTGGTGATTACTTTGGTGGCATAGTAACATGTGCAGTTTATTTAAAAAAAACTAATGAAGTTGCGATGCGTAATTTAGGTGTTTGCGATTCTAAACATATAACTGATCAAAACATGAAATTAATGTTTAACCAAATCATTAATTTATGTGAATATGAATATAAAATGGCAAACCCTAAGCGATACAATCAGTTGGTGGCGCTGTATAAGAATGCTCATATAGTCAAAGCTTTTTTACATGATCAATGTATAAAAAAATTAACGAAGCGATTAAAAATAAAAAAAGAAATTTCCATTGTTATGGATCAATTTGCACCGAAAAATACATATTATCAATATTTTAAAGAAATTAATTTGGTTCCTCATGAAATTACACATTTTGAAACTAAAGCTGAGAACAAATATCTTGCTGTAGCTGCAGCGAGTGTTATTGCAAGAGTGTTATTTCTAAAACAAATTGATGATTTATCTTTGCAAGCTAAAATCAAATTATTATTAGGTGCATCAAACCCTGAAATTATTGAACAAGCCCGTAAAATTTATCGAAGTATTGGTAAAATGGGCTTAGCAAAATTTGCTAAAATAGATTTTGCAACAACTAAAAAAGTTATTGGTTAATTCTATATTTAAAGTAGTATTCGTCACAAAATCAAAGTATGAATTTCAATTAATTAGCATTTTTTAAGTTTTTTGAATATTTATTAATATGCAAATAACTAATCAAACTAACCCTAATGAATGTGGGGTATGTGTGATAAATAGTTTAGTACAACATTTTTATCATAAGTCAGATAAGTTAGCAATATTAAATGATGCAAACCTAAGCAATAATGGTATGTCTATTTTTAATTTTGAATATCTGGCACAACAATATGGAATTTTTGTTGAAACTTTTCAATTAGATTGATCTGAATTCGTCACTTTTAAAAATAACGAATATTTTGTTTGTCCCATTAAAAAAAATGGCGGTTTGCACTATGTCATAGTTAAAAAATATAAACACACAATTGAAATATACGATTCTGACATTGGACGACATTCAGTCAATCTTAAAGAATTTATCAATGACTTTGCTGGGATTATTATGGTAGTTAGTAAAAGTACTACTAAAATTAAAATTGAGCGATTAGGTAAGGTTGATTTGTGACAAAATCTTGATTGGAAATATTTATTAATTAATTTATTGATGCAATTGGTAATCGTTACCACTAGCACCATTACTGCTGATTATTTTAACATTATGATTAACCATGCGATTATGGTTAAATCAATTGCTAATGGATTGATAATAAGTTTAATTTTTGCAATTTTTTTCCTGTTAGAAGAATTAATGCATTACATCTTGGGGTTATATTGCAGCAAACATTTTAAAATTAATTTTCAATATTTTAGTCACAAATTGATTCATTCATTACATTTTAAAAAGAGAAGTTTTTTTAACAAAGTTGATCAAAATTATTTTTATTTAATAGACACAGCGATGCAATCTATGACTGCTTTTATAACTAATGAAATTTCCAGTTTTTGTGCAAATATAGTTTTAGTATTGGTATCCACTATTGCCATTGTAATAATTAATTTTTGATTTTTAATAATTGTGGTTATTTCAATTATGGTTATGATAATTTTTAATTTCATTCAATATTATTACCGAAAATATTTAATGCGTATCGGATTGAAAAATCAAAAAACTAGCAATTCCATTATTCACCGATACATTAATTATTTGAATAATCAAAAGAACACAATTATCCAGACAGCGCTTGATCAGTCTTTAGAGCATAATTATGCTGAATTTCAGCACATTTATTTATTACAAGCAAAATTCAATAATGGTTTAACTTTTTTTGAGACAATGATTCATAATTTAATTTATTTGTTAGTGGGGATGTTAGGATGCTATTTAATCATTGAACAACAAAATATTAATATTGGACAATTAATATTCTTGATAAGTTTACTCGGTTTAATGTCAGGTGCTTTTAATGGCATATGTGGTTTTATTATTAAACGAATTGAATACGAACAAATGAGCGAAATTTATAAGAAATTTATTATGGTTGATAATTACAAAAATGAAGGCGGGAAAGTAATTGATGAAATTACATCTATTTCAATTAACCAAAAGAACTTATTTTCAGGCGAAAAATATAAACATGAACCGTCACTAATTAAGCAATTATTACTTGATGAAAATGATCAAAAGGATTTTTATATTAATGACATTAATATCAATAACATAGATTGCTCTAGTTATTTATCCAAAATATTTTTGATTAATTATGATACCAAAATAAATAAAGAACGGATTTATCAAAATTTTGATCAACACAATTCATTTTTTCTGAAGACGATGAAAGCATTCAAAATTAATTTAACATCGTGTGATTCTTTAGATGTTTATGAGCAATCTTTAATAAATATCGCCACCACAACTTTATTAAAAAATAAAATCATCATTCTTGATGACTGTTTACGTTATGTTTCAAATTCAAACAAACGGTGAATAAATAAAAATTTAATTCCTTTCATACTTGAGAATAACTATGTGTTGATATTTGATTAGTATAATTAGGTATGTCTATTGTTACTATTTACAATCACAAGATTGTTGAGAAAGATCTATATGATTTTTGGAAAAGACAAAATTTATTTGATCCCATTAAAAAGCAAAATGATAAAGCTAACTTTTCTGTTATTTTGCCACCGCCAAATATTACTGGGCATTTACATCTAGGACATGCTTGAGACGGAACTTTACAAGATGTAATCATACGTTATAAAAAACTTTGTGGGTATCGTACCGTTTGAATACCAGGAACTGATCATGCAGGAATCGCTACGCAAACTAAATTTGAAAAAATATTAAAAGAAAAAGGAATAGATCGTAAAAGTTTAAGCGATGCAAAATTTTTGCAGCAATTGCATGATTGATCTAAAGAACAAGCTCATTACATTCATCAGCAATGAGCGAAATTAGGATTTGCGCTTTCTTATAAAAATGAAGTATATTCGTTAGATAAAAATGTTGCTAATTTAGTCAATCAAACTTTTAAAAGTTTATATGATCAGAAATTAATCTATCGTGCTTATAAATTAGTAAATTGAGATGTATCGCTTAAAACGGCAATTAGTGATATAGAAGTGGTTTATCGTGATGGTACTAGTAAATTATTTTATTTTAAATACCAGATAGAAGGTAGCGATGAATTTCTTGAAGTAGCAACCGCTAGACCAGAAACAATGTTTGCTGATGTTGCTTTGTTTGTTAATCCTAAAGATCAACGTTATAAAAAGTATATTAATAAAAATGTTGTGAATCCTATTAATAACAAACTGTTAAAAGTATACAAAGATACATATGTAGATATGGAATTTGCTTCGGGAGTAATGAAGTGTACACCAGCTCACGATTTTAACGATTATAAATTAGCTGAGAAACATAAGATTACAGATTTTGTTTCTGTATTAAATGTAGATGGCACGCTTAACAACCATGCAATATCAACAAAAAATAATTATGCCAATATTGAACGTCTAGCTGCTCGAAAATTAATTGTGGATGAATTGAAACAAAACGGTTCGCTGATTAAAGTAAAAGAATACAAGAATAAGATTGCTTATAGTGAGCGTAGTGGTGAAATTGTGGAACCTTTATTATCAAAGCAATGATTTGTAAAAATGGCACCATTAGTAAAATTAACAACAATGTTAATGAAAAAGTCCAAACCAAATTTTATTCCACAACGTTTCAAAAAAATAATGGATAAATGACTAAACGAAGTTCAAGATTGGTGCATTACACGTCAATTATTATGAGGACATAGAGTACCAGTTTGATATAAAGGAAAATCAATCACTGTAGGTAAACCTCCTAAGAAATTATTAGGTTGGACACAAGACAAAGATGTGTTAGATACTTGATTTAGTTCAGGTTTGTGACCTGTGGCATTAACAATTGAAAATAATTTGAAAGATTTTTATCCAATTAATATGCTAGTTACGGGATATGACATATTATTCTTTTGAGTTGCCAGGATGTTTTTTCAATGTGGAAATATTTCTAAGCAAATCCCGTTAAAAAATATTTTGTTCCACGGTTTAATTCGTGATGAATTTAATCGGAAAATGTCCAAATCTTTAAATAATGGTATTGATCCAATGAAAGTCATTGATGAATATGGGGCAGATGCATTACGATTTTTTTTAGTTTCCACTGTGACAGTTGGGGAAGATTTACGTTATTCAAATGAGAAAATCAAATATCGCTGAAATTTTATTAACAAAATTTGAAATAGTCATAACTTTTTAAGCCAGTTTAAGCCTGCAAAAATTGAATTACACGATAAAATAAGTCCGATTAATAAATGAATCATTGAATCTTTTGACAATGTGATTGCTCAACTTAACAAAAATATGGACAATTATAATTTTGTTGTTGCCAGCAAATATTTAGAAAAATTTATCTGAGAAGATTTTTGTAATCACTATCTAGAATTTATTAAACCATTATTGAAGCAAAAACAATTTTATGATGAAACTATTACAGTTGCCAATGTTATTTTTAAAAATATTTTAATAATTTTGCATCCTTTTATTCCGTTTGTTACTGAAAAAATTTATTTATCAATGTTTGCAGATAAAAAATCTATCATGATTGAAACTTGACCTAAATTAATCAATTTAAAAAATAATGCAAGTGATAAATTAATAATTAAAACTTTCAAAAACATTTATGACTTTGTTAGAGAATTACGTATTAAATATAAGATTAAACAAAGCATCCAAGTTCGTACGAATTTAATTACGAAGGATACAGTACAAATTGGAGTGCTTAATCAAATCTTAACTTTATTTAACATTAAAATTGAAGTGATTTCTCCTACTAGAATTAACAATGAAGCGATTATTACAGTAGCTGAAACTCAGATCATTGAGTATTTAAAAGAAGATAACCCAAGTTCAACCAAAGAGGAAATAGATAAAATCAAGGCCAATATTGCTCGTTTAGAAAACGAAATTAAACGTTCACAATCAATTTTAAGTAATCAACAATTTTTAACAAAGGCTCCACCTGAGAAAGTAAAATTTGAGCAAACGAAATACCAACAGTACCAAGAACAATATAAAGAAAATATAGTAATTTATCAAAGCATGATTAGCAAAAAATAATAATTTTGTCTATTTTCATATTGATCGAGGTAAACAAATGTTCTCAAAGAACGGAATGGTAATTTATCATTTTATTTTACCATTTATTATTTGTACCATATTATTACTAGCTGTTTATGGCAACAATTGATACTTTTCACTATTAATTTGTCCTTTGTTATATCTAACCAAAAGTAAAATTGGTTTAAACAAACTAATATTTCATTTTCTCGTTATTAGTTTTATTTTATGTATTTCATTATTTTTTCGTCATTTAAACGTTTGAGAACATTTGTCTTCAAATGTTGATTCTGTATTACATTTTTCACTACGAAATAAAGTCAAAAATTTTATAGATTCCAATTATGATCAAAGAACAAAAAATTTCATTGATTTATTATTATTAAACGTTAAAGAAGCAACAGCCAAAAATACTTACTATCACATGATAGATTTATCAATAGTTTATCTCATTGTAGTAAGTGGTTTTCATATCAGTATTTTTAAAAGAATTATTCAGTACATTTTTAAAAGTGCACCTAAAATTGGTAACATTGTAAACATAATAATTATTTGTTTGTATTGTTATTTGTTAAATTTTGCAATTAGCGTTACTAGAGTTTTCTTTATGTTTTTGATTTCATGAATTTTTAAGAGAAAAATTCATAATTATTTTGATGTCCTAGGCTTAGCAGGTATCATTTCATTAATATTTAGTCCATTTTCTGTTTTCAACATTGGTTTTTGCATGAGCTATTTATGCACGGGAGCTATTTTATGTGTCAACAAATTGTCAATTGAAAATTTTTTATTAGAGAAAATATTAATTAATATTGCTGCCATCATTGTAAGCTTACCTTTTGTTATTCAAATGCAAGCAAAAATTAGTATTTGGGTAATATTCAATTCTTTTGTATTTAGTTATTTATTTATGTTCGTTTTTATTTATTTCTTATTAGCATTTTGAATTATTTGGATTGCTCCAATTCATCGTTTGATTGTTTTAGGGGTTGAATACATTATTAATACTAGTTGAACATTGAATAGCACTATCCCCATTAAAGATTGAACACCATGCATCAAAAGTCTCTATTTTATCGGTATTAGTTGGTCAATAAAAATGCTACAATGTATTAGGTATTAGAGAACTTATATGATGAAACTGTCTGGACAACAACACATATTATGAATTTTTATTGCAATTGGTTTTATTGGCGCTCTAGTTTTGACACTAGCAGCTATTATCAATCTCACTAAGTGTATCAAAAATCGTTCTTTTGCAGATGTTAATCTCAATATTCATTTACTATTTATGATCGGTAATGCTACTTTTTTTATCTATGCACTCGGAATATCAATTGAAAATTATAACACTGGTTTATTTTGGAATAGTGCTCCGACATGAATTGGTAATTTCATTCCTTTAGTCATTAATGCCGTGCTAGTAATTGGTAAAATTTTATCTAACAAGTTGAAAAAAGCTTCTAAATAGAGAAACAATAATTATGCTGCATGTAATTTATGGTGAAAATGAAAATAGTGTCAGTTATGAGATACATAAGTTATTAAAATCACTTGTTAACGCCAACATAATCCATTTATATTTCGATAATAATCATCAGGAAATTTTAGATAGTATTTTGCAAACAAATTTATTTTTTAATAATCAGACATTTATTATTCATGCTGCTTCATTTTTACAAAACGAAGATTCAGCTAGTCTCTCTTTGACTGACAAAATAAGTCAAATAAATCAAGAAATATATTGTTTTTTATTAACTAAGAAAACCAAGTTTAATGAATTTGTCAAATCAGCCACATTAAAAAAAATTACTAAATTTAATAATGCTCACAAACTTACATTGATTAAAACTGTGCTTGCGCAAAATAATTTTCGTTTTGAAGACAATTCAATTCAAACATTATTTGAAAATATTATTGATGATAATCCATTTTTAGTTGAAACTGAATTGGATAAATTGATGTTATTAAGCGAAAATAAAATTATTACTAAAAAAATGGTGGAACAAGTTATTAATGATTCGGCAGAATTCAATATTTTTAAATTGGTTAATTATCTAATTACCGGTAATAAAATAGCACTGTTGCAATTGTATGAGAGATTAATTTTATTAAAATATCAACCAGTGGAATTAATTCAAATAATGTCTACGCAATTATTCAATTTGAAGATGTTGAAGTTAGGACTTGAATCTAAGTATTCAGATTATGAAATAGAAAGTAAATTAAAAATTAGTAAATTTGTGTTATTTACTAACAAAAAAATGATAAAAGATTTGACAATCGAACAAATCAATCAAATAATGAATTCGTTAGCATTATTGGACTATAATATTAAATCGCATAATGTTAATCCTTATTTGGGATTAAAATCAATGTTAATTAAATAAGAAAATGGCTATTGAACTTAAACTTGAACAGGAAAAAATAGTTAAAAATCTAAAAACGGTTTTTAATGCTCCCTCCATGAAAGACACATTAAAACACGCTAATTTTCAAACTATTATTGAAAAACAGTTAAACATTTTAGCATATTTGGAAAAAATTAATAAAAGCAAAAAGAATGAATCTGCGGAATTATTGACAACTTACAATCAATTAAGTGGTAAAAATTTTACAATTGATAAAAATGTTAGCTTCATTGATAATGAAGCTTTGGTGGATGATATTAACTATTTGAATGTTTATATTCACAATATTTATAAGATTGATATTGAAGCCTTAGCGGCAGGTAAAGATGCTAAAATTTCCCAACCAACTGTTAGTGAAGTTGCTCCCGTAGCCGCTTCATCAGGTTTTCCGTTTGCAGCAGGTGCTGCAATGAACAATTTACCACCAAACCAAAATCCCATTAATTTGACTACAGCTAATTTACGTATTCACCAAGAAGCGATGCAAGGTAAGGTATATTTATTTAAAACTAAACCGAAATATATGCCGTTGTTAAAATGAATTGCATCCGCATTATTATTACTTTTTTCTATGAGCATGATTTTCATAGGTGTAGGATTAATTTGTTCAAAAAATTCTATACATGCAAATAACATTTCTGTAGGTGATCATGTACTTAGCGATTATTTAGATTTTTTAACAGCATTACCGTATTTTTTTATCGCACTAGCTAATGGATTTATGTGTTATCAAACAATAGCACCATTATTAAAGAAAAATAATAACGAAAACCGTGTATATGCATTTGTCTGAAGGTATTATCTACTTATTATCATATTGTTTTGTATGCTCTTAATTTTTGGAGGGGCTACAGGAGTTCATTTATATATTTATAAAAGTTCAATGTTACCATGAACTGCACCAGCCGAATCATCAACTCACGCTTTTGGTTTATGAGCCTGGTTTTTAGGTTATACACTAACGTTTATTTTTTTAGGATTATTAATTGCGATAATAATCATTGGAGCAATCAATGCACCTAAAATAGATACAGAAAGACTTAATGCTTTAATGAAACAATATGTTGAAGAAAATGTTCAACCACCACCTCAAACCACACAAAGTGGTTAATAAATAGAAATAAATAACTTTAAATAATTATGTCGGATCACCAGCAACGTAGACGTAACAACATCATCAGAATATTTTTTTTATTTTATCCAATTAAAATATTCCATTCAACCAAACTAATGTTAGTATTGGCAGCTATGTTTGCTTTAAGAATAGTGTTGCAAATGATAAGCATTCCCATCCCTGGATTTGTACTTAATTTTTCATTTGGATATATACCAGTAATGTTAATTGGTTGGTATTTTGGGCCTGTATTTGGTTTAGTTTGTGGATGTATTACTGATACATTAACTTTCTTTATTTTTCCAGGTAATTTATGATTTTGAATGTACGCCATTCAAGAACCAATTTTAGGATTAATATCGGGTTTATTTGCTTCATGATGTGTTTATCGTCGTAATAATCCTAAAAATTCTCTTTGGACGGATATAACTATTCAACAAATCATATACATTGCTTTTGCAGCATGTTGTTACACAATTTTGATTTTATGACTACCAAAAAATGAAACATATATGACTCCAATCTATCTTGCTTATCGTTGAATTGCTATTAGCTTAATTTCTGGGTTTTTTGTAATGATTGAATGTTTTACTTTTTATAACATTATTGTAAATCGGCAAAATAAAATTCGTAATGTAACGTTTATCTACACTTTGGTATTAGTGGCGATTAGCACTTTGGTTCTTTCGTTTATGCTAGGGCCTATTTCGGCAGTGGCTTACTTAAAATATTTAAACGGCTCTACACCTTCAGCTTGAATTAAATATGGAGCAGTATATTATTTGATTCCTAGAATAATTGTGCAAAGTATTAAAACACCATTAGAAGCATTATTAATGACTTCATTAATATTAACTATTGATCCGTTGGTTAATCGTATGTTAACCAATATAAATAATCGTTGAAAATAAATTAATTTTGAAAAGCTAATTTGCGACCATGAAAGTATTCAATTCCAGTAGCCAAAGCAATTTTTTGACAATTTTCATCAGTAACACTACCACCGACAATTATTTGAATACGATTATTAGCATAAAGTTTAATTTCGTTTAAATGTTCAATATTATTAGTTGCAGGTGATGATTTACCGCCTTTAGTAAGAATTCGTGTAACACCTAAGCTTACTAACATATCTATGGCATTTTTTCAATCAATTAATTCATCAAAGGCCATATGAAATACTGCTTCTTTATTTTGTATTAATTTCATAAAACTTTTGACTGTTTTTACGTCTATTTGATTATTTTTTAAAAAACCAAAAACGAAACCTTGAACATTAGTAGCTTGATATTTTTTAATAATGCTTCTAAGTTTTCAACAATTAAATCATGATGTGGAATAATCTGCACGATTACGGATCATGATTAAAATGTGATCAGATTTACTTAAAGCATACTGAGTGAGTTCATCTGTTGGTGCGCACCCACCTATATCTAATCGTGAACACAGTTCAATTTGATCAGCGTGGTGTGACAGTGCATTATCTAATTGTTCTTTTGTTTCCACACATGCTTCTTTAATAATTTTTGGCATATATTTTCCTTGTATTTATTTTTTATATATTTTAATGTTATAAAAATTATAATAAATTGATTAAATTGAGGAGTTAATTATGTCTGTGAAATTACGAATTGTTCCAACATACTATTTTGGTGAAGATGTTGTGAAAAAATACTTACCAAATGAACTAAAAGTACGAAATGTTAAGAGCGTGCTTTTAGCATATGGTGGTGGTTCTATTAAAAAAAATGGTTTATACCAAGAAATTTTACAAGCCACTAAACAAGCAAAAGTTAAAGTCATTGAGCATCAAGGAATTGAACCAAACCCTCGGGACATAGGAATTTATCAAGCCGCTTTAAAATGTCGTCAACATAAAGTAGATTTAATCATTGCAGTAGGTGGTGGTAGTGTGATTGACGCTGCTAAACTAATTGGTATTTTGGCAACCAATCCGTATTATAAAAACACTTGGGATTATGTATTAGATAATTCAAAAACAACTAAACCTAGTATCCCTCTTTTCTCCATAATTACATTAGCAGCAACTGGTAGTGAAAATAATGCTGGTAGTGTGATTACTAATTCTGTTACTCACTATAAGCAATCTACTTTTACCCCAACCGCTATTCCTAAAGTTTGTTTTGAGGACCCCAAATATACATTAACACTATCTCTATGACAGACAGCTTGTGGAATTTTTGATATTTTTAGTCACTTATGTGAACAGTTTTATGATCCTGTTAAATCATTTGCATGGACAAGAGCATATTTGCTAGCAAATATGAAAGTATGTTTAGCATGTGCACAAAAGTTAAGTAAAAATAATCGTGACTATGAAGCTCGTAGCAACTTATTATGAACTTCGTCATGAGCATTGAATGATCTTGCAAAATTTAATATTTCTGGTGGTGATTGAACTGTACATAAATTAGAACATGCAGTAAGTGGTTTATGAGATGTAGAACATGGTGCAGGTTTAGCCCTAATAACCCCAGTTTATTTAAAAATAATGTGTGCCAAGAATAAATTATTCAAGTCATATTCCTTGGAAATCGCTAAATCATTATTTGGAGTCAATACTCTATCATCGTTTTTTGCAAAATTAAATGGTTTTATTAAAATGTTAAAATTGCCAACAAAGTATTCTGATTTTAAACAAATTACTCATGTGACTAAAGAAAATATTGAATGATTAGTTAAACATTTTGTTGTTATAAACGGTAAAGGAACCAATAGTGAACGAGAAAAATTAGCTCGCTTGGTATTTAATTCCATTAAAAAATAATTATTAATGAATTCTTAATATATCCAATGGTTGTAAATCAATGGGTTTATTTATTTTGATTGTTAGTTCACGCATTGGGGTATTAACAATACCCATAAGTTCTTGGTTTTCGTTTTTTATTTCTAATAGTTTAATTTGTTGTAGGTGTTTTAGTTTTTGTCCAAGGACTGTAAAGGTATCAGTTAATTTAAAATAATTTTTAGAAACAACAACATATGTGGTATCGTTGATTTTTTCTTTAACAATCATTGCGAATAGTTGCTTAATGTTTTTTTGAACGTCATGATAAAGCATTTCATTTTCAGTTGGTTCATTTAAAAATCAACCAACTGATGTTTCACGATTGGCAGCATTTTGGATATCTTTTTCGTATGTGGATACATCAATTTTGTCAATTGCTTTCCGATAAGCATTAACAACAGTTGCAATGTAATGTTCAGATTTCATGCGACCTTCAATTTTTAAAGCACTAAAACCCATTTGACAAATATCTTCAATATATTTAATTAAACATATATCTTTAGGCGACATACTAAATAGTTTTGAAAGAACTTGTTTATCTTTTGATAACTCATTAATTCATCTGCATGATTGGGCACAACCACCATTATTAGCATCCCTCAAACAAAAATTACTACTTAACATGCAACGTCCACTGTAAGATATGCAAACAGCACCGTGGATGAATATTTCAATTTCGATTTTGTTTTGAACATTTTTAATCATTAATTTTAGCTCGTCCTTTGATACTTCACGAGCTGTCACTATACGTTTTGCTCCATTTCTGGCCCAAAATAAAGCGGCTTTGGAATTAGTAACCGATTGTTGTGTCGAAATATGAATCACTGATTTTGGATTCACAGCTAAAATCTTTTGAATGATGGCTGGATCGGTACATAAAAATGCATCAGGAGGATTTTTTATAATTTCTGTGAAGAATTTATTGAAATTAAGTAAAGTGTGATTACGACAAACTACATTAGTAACTAAATAAGCTTTTTTGTTCATGCTATGTGCATAATCAATCATTTTATTCATTTCTAATAAATCGAAATTGGAAGCACGCATTCTTAATGAAAATTCTTTGCCACCAAAATATATGGCATCAGCTCCAAAATTAATTGCCATCATCCCTCTTGTCAAGTCTGCAGCTGGTGCAAGTAATTCAATTTTGTTATTCATATGTTAAAGGTGTGTCATCATGTTTTAAATAGATCAAGTCTGCTTGATTCATAAAATAAAACCCATGTGAATAATCATCAACCGGCAAAGTGCAAGCTAAATTATTAATATAGTTTTTATCATCAATATGCTTTAAAGCATCTAAATAAATTTTGGTAATTTTAATGGTTCAATCTTCATTGTGCAAGAATGTATCTATACGTATGGTATCTAATCCTATTTTTTGTAAATCAGGTAGTTGTGTAAGTAGATTTAACACATATTTGGTAAAGACATGTGTTCCATTTTCATCTTCATAAATAATCATTGGATGTTTACGCGAGATTTCTCTAATTAATAACGGAGTGCTTAATAAATTTTCGCGGATTTTTTCTATTTTACAGAAGTTGCTAATTAATTTTCAACGAGAATGCATGATGTAACCATAGCCAGACACTTGTATTTGGGTCTTCATTTCTTTCTTTGATTGAACTATTTGTTCAATTTCTTGGTGTTTTAGTTCACGAGCAAGTGAAACTTCAGTAATGTCATTTTTTAAATAAAAAGGAAATTGTTCTGAATTAGTGACTAATGTTTCATGGTTATAAATTAAGGGGATAGATATTTTTTGTTCGTAGCAAATTTGATTAACCGCCATATCACTAAACATGATACCGTCGACTGACATTTTACTTAATGCGATTAAATAATTTTCTAAATCAATTAACTCATAATCAAAGAAAAATTTATTTATTAGGATGATTATTTTGGTATTTTTTTTATTTTCTGTAATTAATTTAATTTCTTTTAAAGATAGATTACAATTATTTCTTACACAAAATTGATTGTCACCAATAAAAATTTGGTGAACATTTAAATCAATCAATTTTAAGGCATTTGAATAACTTGTAGGGTTAACCAATAATTCCATAGATTGATATTTTAGTAAAAAAACTGTAAATTAAATTAATTGTTGTAGTTATCACTAATAACTTGCTTTAAGAGATGATATGTGTCCAAAATTGAATTTATTTCTATACTTTCATCATTTGCATCTTTAGAAACAACTAGACGGTGGTCATTATCGTTCAAAATAAATAGCGATACATCTTTAATTCATTCTTTGTAAACTAATGAATGAGCATCATTACAAAATATAACTTTGATTGGATAATTAGGGAAGGTTTGATCAGCCAAAATAGCTAAAATCAAGGCGATTCTTATGATGTTAGCAATTAGGATACCTTTTTGTTTAATTTTGATTCAATTATTCTCTTTAATAAAATTTATTGAATTAAATGTAGGTGAATGGATTCATTTAGTATCGATGATGTGTAAGGAGGTTTGCAGACAAATCTTAACTTTATTAAGTTGGTTAGCCTTTAATACATAAAGGTTTCCGCTTTTATCTTCATTGATTTCATATTCATATGAGCTTAATTTATTTTTAACGTAATCTCTTAATTCTTGCTTAGCATCTTTAACGAATGGTAATTTACAAATTTCTATAAAATATTTGAAGATCAAATTTTGTTTCATAGTTTATTTACTTAAATTATATTATTGTGCGTTAGTTGCTGCCGATTTATGCACAATTTAATAGTTTATGCATTGTAATCTCGTTACTAAAAAGTAATTAGTCTATCTAACGTCATACATAATAATAAAGCATTAGAATTTGATACATTCACCAGAGAAAGCAAGATAAATAAAATTTAACCTATCTTCGACACCGTTTATTTTAATTACTTAACATCTTGATATTTAAAATTTAGATAATTCATTTGATGTAATTATGTATACTCTTACACACTTTAATATATAAAATGATATGAAAAGAAAATATTCTCAACGAAAAAAGTATGTGTGTTAAATAAATATTTAAAATTACCAAAGTTTATGTGCTAAGAATTCAATTCGATAAGAAACTGCTTTTCCAGCATAAGAAAAATTAATATCGAAGATATAATTACCGGCTTTAACGTTACTATAAGTTAGTATGCCGTGATTAGAAATATTCACACCTTCTGGTGCACTAGGTCCCAAACTTCAAGTGCCTGATGATGTTACATTATTTCCCATATTATCATAAGCAAGGTAATTACTAGACCCACTAGTATTATCACCTTTGGTATCAACATTATTACAACCAGCAATACTTACTGATGTAATTTCACGTGTGTCAACAACATATAATGAAATTATATCAATATCTTTATAACCCATGTATTCAGAAGCGATGGCGAAATCGTACCATCCTGGTCGGGCATTTTTATCAATTGCAAATCAACAATAACCAGATAATAAGTCATAACATTTGTTTGGATAACTCCCCGAACCAGAATTTTCATATAAATGAACGAAACTAGGGGCATCAAGTAAGTAAACATCGGCATTTTGAGCGACAGTTTGATTTAAGTATAAAGAAGAACCGTAGTCTCAATGAATTACTAAATCACCATCTGCTCATCCGACTGGTTTACTTGGATCAACAAAAATGTTGTTTTTATCCAAATAAATTTGTTCTGGAAATGATTGAAAGATATAGTTTGCGGTAGAGGGTAAAATGTTTAAATATATGTTCTTGGTTAATGTAAAACTGTAATTACCAGTAATTTGTGCATGAATAGTAATGGCAAATAAACCATTAGTGGGTAAATCCGTCAATCTAGACGGCTTTAAAGTACCGTATGCCCCAATTTCTAATCAATTAATATCTTGTTCTGATGTGATCGAATAGTCAATGTCTGTGCCAGAACCATATATATTACCAAGAGACGTTAGGTCTAATCCGTTATTATTATAGACTAAAAACATTGGTGAAAAATTTCATAAATTTGTGCTAACTACATCCAAATTAATTGGGCCAGAAATATAAGCTGTCGATGATGGTTTAGCAGTATCATACACATTAAAATTAGTATATTTAGTACTTGTGAAATCGCCATAAGTTGAAGTGACTTGCAACACATAATTACCAATGGGGATATTGTTAGTCCATGATAAAATTCCATTATTGTTTATACTAAATTGATCATTATAAAAACTAGCGCTTACTGTTCAAGTTGAATTAGTCGTTAAATCAACACCCAAATTATCAGATGCTTGGTAGTTTGTGGACCCTCCTTCTTGATAAACCCCATCAATATTATTTGGTCCATAAGTGGTGGTAGAAGTTTGATCAGGTGGTAAAGAATTGAAATAAAGCTCAATGGTTAATTTTGTATAAGATAAACCATCAACTTCACACCAAATATCAAAACTATAAGAATCGGTAGTGGTGACTTCATCCCAATATAAAAGACCTTTATTATCAGTATTATTAAGATGGACTCAAGTTGGTGCATTGTATGAAAGATGTCATTCACCAGTTGATGTGACTTCAAGATGGGTATTAGTTCATGCCTGATATTTTTCACTAGCACCAGCATAACCACTAGTTCAATAGATGTCTTGCTGACCAAAAACACTAACACTTGTACCCATTTGTTGTTTAAGTTCTAAATTTGTTGATAAAGTGCCAGTGGTTAAATGATTCACACTAGCTGACACACTAAACGCATATACACCTTCAGTGGGTTGAGCGACTCACGAAACTAATCCAGTGGTTTGATTAATGGTAATTCAAGCTGAGCCGCTAGTTATTGCTCATGTAGCTTGATTAGTAACATCAACACCAGTATCAGTGTATGCTTTGAGTTGGTAAGAACCACTATAACTAATTGCTCCAGTAATATTTTTATCTGCATTAGGTCCTGAAATGGTAATACTAGTACCATTTTGCTTATTGAAAGTTAAAGTAACTGATAAACTTCCAGTTTTTAAAGTGTCCATGCTAGCTTCAACGGTAAATGGGAATGGGGTGTCTTCGGCATTTTGTGCGGTTCAAAAAATAATTCCCTTTGCTTCATCAATCGTGATCCAATCATATTGGCTAGTTATTTTTCAATTAGCAGAAGTAGTAATATTAACACCAGTATCAGTATATGCAGTTAGTTGATAACTACCAGCATAACTAGTTGCAGCTAAAATGTTTAATCCTCCTGATGGTTGGGAAATGATAACTTCACTTGCAGGTGTTGCGTCAATACGCAAAACTACAGTTAATGGATTACTTGTTAAACCTGTTTTAGTAGCACTAATCATAAATTGATATTCACCTGCAACTGCAGCATTAGTTCAAGATACAATACCTTCTGAATCGATTGAAACTCATTCTGGTTCGTCACCGTTCAATGACCAATCGACTTCATTACTAATATTATCACCTGTATCAGTGTCGGCTTCAAAATAGACTTTACCAGCCACTAAAGGTGCACCATTTAATAATGATGAGCCTTTAATGACAATCGTTGTGGCAGTGGCAGGTTTACAACTAGTAAAAACTAAGGGGGTCAACACTAAGGGAGCAACAGCAACTAATTTACTAATTCCTTTATTTTTCATATTTTTTTACTCTCCGTTTTTGTTAAGTTGCATCAACAAATAAAAAACTCAAGGGATAACCCTAGAGTTTTTTAGACAGAAAAATGTGATAACGCCGTCGGCATTAGTCTCTCTCTCTCTCGGTTTATTTGTTCCATAAGTTAACGATTAATTATATATAAAAAATATTAACTTATTATAATATCATCAATGCAGTTATCTCATGAATTAAAAGGTAAAACACTTGTTGTAACCGGAATTAATTTTAAAAATCAGCATGTTATGCACAAAATTAGTAATATAGGTATTACTAAAGATACTATCATTAAGGTATTAAATTACGACAAAAATAACATAATATTACATCTGTTAGTCTACGGTGTAGAGTATGTGCTAAGAGAAAAAGATTGTAGGTATATAAGTGTCAGGGAATACAAAGACAGCAAACAGTTCCAAATTAAAAGATAATCACTTATTTGATGAATGACATGAACATCATCATAAAGTTTCATGTCATCACGGTGGGTGTCAACGATTTAAAAATATTAAACAAACTCATATATTGCTAGGTGCACCTAATGTTGGTAAATCTACTTTTTTCAACAAAATAACAACATCAATTGCCGCGGTATCTAACATAGATCGACTAACCATTGAAGATACAATGGGTCGATATAGATATGATAAAACATTAGCGTTAGTGGATTTACCAGGAATTTATAATTTATCACACCCAATTGATGAAGAAAAAGTGGTAGCCCACGAAATTTTTAATGAGCACTTTGATAAAATCGTTAATATCATTGGTGCTCAATCAATTCAACGAGATTTATTGTTAACACTACAATGTATTGAAACCGGTTTAATCAATACAGTTGTCATCAACATGGTTGATGAAGTTCATCAAGGTGCGATTGAACCAAAAAAACTCAGTAAATATTTAAATGGAATTGATGTTGTTTTAGCACAAGCTAATCGTAATATTAACACATTCCAAGCTTATAAATCAATTATCAAAAATAAATTGGTTGATCCCCACATAATTACTTATTCACAAGAAATTGAAAGCTATATTAATAAATTATCTGCTGTTTTACCAAAACGAAAAATTTCTAACCGTTTTTATTCATTGATGTTATTGGAAGGGAATGAATACATCTTTGAAGAATTAAAAAAACATTACCTTGAATCTTACAAGAAGGTTAAACAAATTTTAGGTAACATTAATTTTTACAAAGAGATTGTCAGCGCTAAAAAAAGATACATTGATGAAATTGTAAAACATGCATCGACGATTAATCAAGACAAATTTGTGCGTGTTCAAAAAAACAAACATCAAAAATTTGATAGTCTCCTTTTAAATAAATGAATTGGAATCCCTCTATTTTTATTATTAGTTGCTACCATTTATTTTATTTCGTTTGGGCCTTGAACTGGAGGAAAATTGCAATCATTATTAGCTGATGATTTATGCAATAACTTGATAATTGCTAATATGCACAATTGATATAGTGCTGCTTCTCCAACGGTCCAATGAGTTAGCGGCATGTTTGTAGATGGCATTTTAAATGGCTTTTTTGCAGTTTTATCTTTCATTCCTGTGATTGTGATTCTTTTCATACAGGTTAACATTATTAATCAAGTCGGTATTTTATCAAGGGTATCAGTTCTATTAGATCAAGCGTTTGAAAAATTTGGAATCAGTGGACGTTGTGTGGTTAATCTACTAACGGGTTTTGGTTGTAATGTCCCTGCGATTATGTTGTCTAGAAGCACTAATTCTACTAAAGAAAGAGTTGTTTCTATCCTTATAGCTCCATTTATTGCTTGCAGTGCGAGAGTAATTGTGATTGCTTATATTTCCAACCTTCTATTTGGAGTATGAGGATGAGTTTCGATGATTTTATTCACAATTTTCTCAGGTTTAATTGCTTTATTTATGGGATTGATTTTTTCTAAGATTATGTTTCGTAAAACTCAATCATTTTTTTTAGTAGAAATGGTTGACTGGCGAAAACCAGATTTTGTGGTTATTTGAAAAAGCGTATGGCTACAATTAAAAGAATTTATTAAAAAAGCGGCTTATACAATTGTATTGGCTAGTCTCATAATTTGATTGTTACTGCATATTTGTCCTAATGAACCTTTTAGTGTTTGACAAGATGAGGATAACATTGGTAATTCATTGCTTGGTTATATTTCCAAAGGGTTACAATATATTTTTGTACCAATTGGTTTTGGTAATATTGCTGCTAGTCGTTTAGATATAGATCATGGTTGAAAATTAACTGCATCCTTACTAAGCGCGTTACCAGCAAAAGAAATTGCAATTGCTAATATTAGCATGTTAGGTTTAACAGATAGTTTTTGAAGTTCTCACATCGCCGAAGGTTTAAGCTACATTACGATGATTATGTTTATGACACCATGTGTAGCTACAATTGCGGTGTTAAAAAAAGAAGGGGGCTGAAAACAAATGGGAATTTCATTAAGTTCATCATTTGTAACCTCCTATATCTTAGCAATGATTATTTATTGAATTAGTTTTTTAATTGTTAATTAAAATTTATTTTTTATTATTTATGATTTTATAAATTTTTTCATTAGTTTCTTTACTATTTTTCCCAACTAAAAAAATCGGGTAATCATGAAACATATCTTTTTTAACATCTAATTGATATTTGATTTGTTGATTTTTCATTTTTTCTATTCAAATATTAATGAAGTACAAGAAAATCTCTTTACTCCCCATAAAAATATAGATATCACCTATATCTTTGCAGTCACCATAAATTGGTGAAAATAATGGATTTTTAGAATCTTCATTTTTCAATTGTCAATTTAAAACAGTTTCTAATAATTTACGTGTCAAAATCGGATCACTGTCACCGATTTTTTCAACCTCTGGTCTTTTTTCTAATGCGATGCAAGGAGAAATTAAAATAATATTTTGAGGTTTTTTTAAATGATTT
Source organism: Mycoplasmataceae bacterium (assembly GCA_031275175.1). Classification (GTDB taxonomy): domain Bacteria; phylum Bacillota_I; class Bacilli_A; order Mycoplasmatales; family Mycoplasmoidaceae; genus Malacoplasma_A. The sequence goes on along the minus strand of JAISPD010000026.1, from coordinate 655 downwards.
AATTTAATTTGTTGTGCTAGTACTAATGCAAAATTACCACCTGCTGAGTCGCCGATAATTGAAAAAATTTCGTCATCAGCCTTGGTAATTTCTTTTCATAAATTGATCAAAAAACGATTGGTATCAATTTGGTTTGAATATTTGTCAGTGGTTAATGGATAAATCGGCACATAAATAATCGCGTTAGTTTTCTTAATTAATGTTTTGATATACAACCAATGAATTGAACTAATCTCACCAACAAAAGCTCCACCATGGATAAAAAGAATCCTTTTTTTATTAAGTTTGCTTTGACTATTGTGTAAAACAAAATATTTATATCCGTCAATGGTTTCTGTTTTAACAGTAAGTGAACTCATAATAAATTTACTTGGTCAAGGATCTTGCTTAGAATTAATAAATTTAAGTAAAGTCTTTTCTGAATAACTAAAAGACTTCATTTTACTTTTAAATGTTTGTTCAATAATTTTTTCAATAAAAGTTTCCATAGAGTTTCATAGAGAATATACCATTAATTTTTTTAATTAATTTTTTAATTCCCGAAGTTAACTCTAAAGTTAGCAATTAACTTGAACCCACTTATTATACACTTCGTTGGCCGATAAATAGTTTAATGAGCCACGATAAATATTGTTAACTCAATCTACAGCCTCTT
>JAISPD010000008.1 GCA_031275175.1 Mycoplasmataceae bacterium | reverse complement strand
ATTCAGAACTTAAAAATGGATCTATTTAATATTTTTCATAAAAATATGAAAACTTTTTTTGCTAAATGCATTTAGTTGTATGCTCTATCTTTTCGCAGTTAAAAGATTGATTTATCAGCATTTGTGTGTGTGGACGCAAAACTTTCTCGGTGAATAGTTACCAATCATTGAAATTTCATAGTAGCATAGACACCAATATATAATTAAGAAGCAATTTATAATATTTTTATGGAAACAAGAATTGAACGTTATCGAATTTATCGTAACGAAATTATTAATGAAAGTCTGTTATTAGATCGTCTAGTTGATGAGACAAGTATCTCTAAACAATATAAGACTCGAATTGATGATTTAGATCCTAGTATTCTAGCAGATATTCATATAGATAAATCAATTGCTCGATTAATTTCTATTAATGAAAATGAAATGCAAGAGTCAAAGCAAATGATGCACTTTATGGAATTAATTGATGAAAAAAGAATTCAACAAGTTACCAAAGAAATTACAGAATGAAGTGATAAAAATCGTATGCAACTCATTATTGATCAAAATGGGAATGTTAATCGTCAATGATTATTTGAAGATCCTGCTTATGTAGCATTTAAAGATAATGAAAAAAAAATTCAGACACAAAATAATAATTGAACAAATTTTCAAGCTAATAGTCAAACACAAATAAGTAAGATAAATGAATTATCAAAACTTGCTGATAATGCAAATGTGATTGCTCAATTAAAATCAATTCACTTGTATGAAGATAAAAAAGTTAGTTTCAATAAAATAATTTATTTAGTGCCGTCGATTTTAAGTATATTGTTCCTGTTAGGAATTGTTGTTTTATTGGTAATTATTATTACAAGGTTATAAAGTCATGTCTAAGAAAGTTTATCAAATAGCTATTGATGGTCCCGGAGGAGCTGGTAAAAGCACCATAGCGCAAGAAGTTGCAAAACGTTTAGGTTTCTTATTTATCAATACAGGAGGGATGTATCGTTGCTATGCAATAGTTTTAAAAAACACTGATTTAAAAAACACAGGGTTAGTAAAATTACTTCTTGAAAAAAACAAAGTTGAATTAACCCCAAACCGTTTGTTTCTTAACGGTAAAGATGTAACTGAGGAGTGTTATACACCATCAATTGCCATGTTAGCCAGTAAGATTGGGACAATTCCGATTGTGCGGGGGAAATGTGTATTGGATCAACAAGAAATTGCCAAAGGACACAGTTGTGTAATGGAGGGACGTGATACTACCACCGTTGTTTTGCCAAATGCAACTTTGAAAATTTTTCTCACTGCTTCATTGGACACACGGGCTAAAAGACGCTGGTTACAAAATCATCAGCAAGGTTCATTAGAAACAATCAAAGAACAACTGATTGAACGTGATTATCAAGATACACACCGTTCGATTGCACCTCTAATAAAAGCTCCTGATGCAATCTTAATTGATACCAATCATAAGACATTTGAAGAAAGTGTACAACAAGTTATTGATGCCTTTAAGCTTAAAGAGGAATTAAGTGTATAAAATTGCATTAGTCGGAAAACCCAACGTTGGTAAATCAACTTTGTTTAACCGCATTATTAATAAAAAACACGCAATCGTTGATGATCAACCAGGAGTGACACGTGATCGTTTATTAGCTAATGCTACTTGGTTAAATAAATCATTTATTATCATTGATACTGGTGGATTAACCAATAAAGAAATTCCATTTCAACAAAATATTGAACAGCAAGTGAAATTTGCAATTGCTGAATCTAATGCCATCATTTTTTTAGTTTCAGCAAAAGAGCGTATTAATCAAGAGGATTATTACATTGCTAAATTGTTAAAAAAATATAAGGGGAAACAAATTTTATTAGTTGTGAATAAAACTGAAAATTTACCACAGCAAAATATTAATCAATATTATTCATTGGGGTTTGGCGAACCTTTATTTATCGCTAGTGAACATGGAATCGGTATCGGAGATTTGTTGGACCAGATTATTAAGCCTATAAAAGTAAATAGTGCAGTTAAAGTTGTCAACAATTCATTTTGTGTAATTGGTAGAACTAATGTAGGCAAGTCAACTTTAGTCAACACGATCTTACGTGAAGAAAGAGTGCTTGTTTCACCAATCCCCCACACAACACGTGATAGTGTGGATGTTACATTTAAATATGATAACCAATCGTTTACCATAATTGATACCGCCGGTATTCGTCGCAAAGGAAAGATTACAGATAATATTGAAAAATATGCAGTCATGCGAACCCAACAAGCCATTGAACGTAGTCAAACGATAATTTTCTTGTTAGATGGCAATTCACAAATTAGTGAACAAGATGAAGTAATTGGGGGTTTAGCTTATGAAAAAAATATACCAACAATCATTTGTGTCAACAAATGGGATAAAGTAAAAAAGAATCAAAGTACAATGAACGAAACCACAAAATTAATTCGTCAGCGATTTAAATATTTATCATGAGCACCAATTATTTTTATCAGTGCTAAAAATAATAAACGCATACACACAATTTTTACTACGATTAATGCTATGCAAAAGCAAATTAACATTAATGTTTCAACATCGTTACTTAATGATGTAATTGCCAAAGCACAAATTAGTAACCCACCTCCCTTATTTAAAGGTGGCCGTATTAATTTATCTTATGCAACCCAAGTTAAAAGTCAAATCCCTACCTTCGTCATTTTTAGTAATAATCCGAAATTTTTACATCTATCATATGCACGATATATTGAGAATCAAATTCGAGAATCGTTTGGATTAAATATGGTACCAATTACCGTTTATTACAAGGATAAGAATGCTCGCATTCGTGGTGTAAAGGAAAAATAATCGTATGGCAAAAATCGCAATATTAGGAACAGGAGCATGAGGAACTGCATTAGCTAATGTTTTAATGGAGAATGGTCATTTTGTTTCACTTTGGGGAATAGATTCAAAAGAAATAAATGATTTAAAAAAGCAGAAAAATACCCGTTATTATGGGAAACAAAAATTGGTGAGAATCCCTAATAAAATTTCTACAAAAATTACTGATATATTACAAAATAAACCAAATTTTTTTATCATCGCCGTTCCTTCAGTTTACATTAAATCTACAATTAGTGGTTTATTGAAATCATTAGACTACAGCGCATATTTTATTAATGTTTCTAAAGGGTTAGATCCAGAAACTAATAACATTTGATCCAAATCAATTAAACAAATGATTGGCAATAAATGTAAAGGTTTGGTTACATTAATTGGACCTTCCTTTGCAATCGAAGTATTTCGCAAGGAACCCACGATTGTTAATGTCATATCACATTCTATTCCACTAGGTAGGATGGTTGCTTTATTATTTAACAATAGTTATTTTAAATGCATTGAAATTAAGGATGAAGTAGGTGCTGAAATAATCGGGGCATTAAAAAACGTTATGGCAATTGGTATGGGAATTGCATATCAATTACATGCATCTATTAATACTCGTGCTGCCATGTTGGCCCAAGTCACTAAAGAAATCAATAAAATTATGAAAACTTTTGGGGGTGAAAGTGATACGATTACCCAATTTTGTGGGATTGGGGACATTTATTTGACTTGCACAGATATTAAATCACGTAATTTCTCTTTTGGAAAATTAGTTGCTGAGGTTGGTGTTAATCAAGCTCTTAAATTAAATCATAAAACAATTGAAGGTTATTTAGCTACTAAAATAATTGCTAAGATTATTAAAATTAAAAAAATTCATGCACCTATTTTAAATGAAACCTATCGAGTTTTATTTGATCATGAACAACCAAAAAATTTTGTTAAAAATATTATGAAAATAATTATTGATTAATCAGGGTTAGGGATGATAACTGTAATTCCAAATGATTGGAGAAAAAATATAACCGTCAATAATACCACTATGACAGTAACCATTAAAGATCAAGTGATTCGATTCTTATATAACCATTTAAAAAATCAATTTTTAGTTTCGGCAATATTTGTGTCAGGTTTATTTCAAAAGCAATAAGTGGTTCATCAAATAGATAAACCACTTAATATTGTAAAAAAGCATGCGATAACCAAAAAAACGATAGATTGTGTATCGTTATGTCAGCCTGTATGCACAGAATTAATTACCAATCTAAATTACTAAATTAATTTATTATCACGCATTACTTTTTCAATGCCGATAATTGCTTGTGATTCGTCTAATCCCTTAACTACGATTTCAATTTTGTTATTAACTTTAACCCCTAATGCCATTAGATTAATTAAAGATTTTGCGTTTGCTTCTTTACCATCTAAAACAATTTTAATATCAGATTTATACTTTGTTGCTTCGCTTGTAATTTTACTAGCAGGTCTAGCATGTAATCCAATCGGATCAATTATTTTTACTTGAATTGATTTCATCATTTACCTCAATAAATTAGTTTACTAATAATAACATAATTAATTAAAAATTAGTTATTATTCTAAATTCTAATTGCAAGCACAATTAGAATTTAGGTAAAATGCCTGAGATGTATTTATAAAAATAAATTTCAATTTTATTCATAATTTTTTATAGTAATGTTACCAACAGAAGAAGTTTGCGGACAATCCGCCATTCCCAGTGCTCAAAAAATTTCCGGCAATGAGACGCCACGAGATTCACTACCTTCAGCTTCGTCACTAGAAAAATATTTTTTTCAATTATCAATATTCGTTTGGTTAGCCTCATCAGAAATATAAAGGTTCTCAAATTCCAAATTGCCTAGAATATATCAATCATGGTCTGCCTGCATGGTTGCAAATTCGTCAAGAGCTACTTGAATTATTGGTTCCAAATATTCAATTCATGCCCAATTAGGATGAGCTGTCACAAAACCATCAATCAAAGAACAAATTTCTGTGTAAGCTGCTGCTGGATCTATTTCATAACTATTTCAATTGAGATCACTTGGTTCTACAACGTTCCAATAAATATTGTTAAATCTAGAGCCGTTGAAGGCTTCTCAAGTCAGCGATTCAATGGTGTCGGGTAAATAAAGATCATTATTAGGCATTTGTCAACGACCACAACCCCAGTGACCAATTTCGCTTAAATTTTTCAACCCACGCAAATCCATATCACATTTAATATATGCATCTTCAAACATATCGTCTACAATTCGTGTTCAATCATGATTATCTCTAGGTCAAATAAACTTATCAATGTTTTGAAAAGCAAAGTTGTAATTGAAAATTCCTCTAATCCCAGAGATAGTGTCTTCACTATCTCGGTATCTATCACATGCTGACATATCTACACTTATATGTGGATACATCTTTTCTCTACCGGTGAAGCCTACAACAGAATTAACACACAATGGTAGGTCATAAACAGGAATGGCTCCAAATCATGAACACGCTGAGTTGTACATCAATATTAATGATTCGGGCATAATAAATTTATATTGATATTCACTACCAGTCATAAAACTTCAATCATTAAACATTTCTTGACCAAAGGCTAAGTCTCCATATGCAATAACTGGGTAAGTCTCCCCGTTTATTTCATATTCGTTAGCAGGATGTACTAATACAGTGTTAGTTTTAGGAATCACATAAGGTTTATCATTCGCTCAACCTGTTAAAATAATGCCTTTTTCATGAGCTAGTGCATCGGGGACACGAGGAGTTGATTCATTTTGTGTTCCCCGAATTTTATTGGAATAATCATAAATGCTAGTTAATTCATAAGTGAAATCACTTAGTTGATTTATGTGGTTTTCACCATCATTTTTTTTGCAAGAAGTAGCAACTAACGGTGTTACAGCTAATGTTGTAACAAGAAGAGAGCTAACAATCCCACCTCTCATCATTAAGGATATTTTTTTCATATATTTTTCTCCAGATTCATAACTAACAATTTGCAAATTATATATTTATTTTGACTAGGGTTAATCAATTTTTATGTTTCAAATCAGGTGGGAACTTTACCCATTACTTAGGGTGTTTTTAAAACTTGCAAAATTAATTTCCAAGAACTTCAGACTTTACTTCATATTGAAGATTTTAATTATTATCAAAATCCACAACATCACGTACTAATTCTTTGCTTCGACGATGCTTAAAAATTTTTTCATATGGATAGCGTAAATTGATTTCATGCTTTACATCTTTCATTTCGATGTGAGGAATTATTGTTCAGTTCACTACTGGTCCCTTTTTGGTGATACGACAATATTTTTTGTATCCAAGCTCATTTAAAACAATACCAAGATGATATTTATTTCATGTTCCATAATACAGTTCGCGTTCACGACGGCGTGACATGAATAATCCAAGGACCCCAAAAATGATGACATATATTAATAGGATACCGACATTTTGTAAAACATATAGTGCATTGGCAAATACATGTGTGTTAGTACCGATTCCATAAACAATTGCCCCTTGAGCGTGAATCATGTAAGTAAACGGTAAAATATATGAAACATAATGAAAAAATGGAAATTGCATGAAAGCAGGGAACGTCCCTCAACCAGCAGAAATATTTAGTACCATGAATATTACAATCGCAAAAAATGCCATCGAGCGATCTCGAAAACTAAATCATATACCTTGAATAATACAAACAAAAATTAACCCACTAAACATCATAAATAATCACTGTAAAACAAATGCGCTACCTAAATTAAACCAACCAACACAACCAATTGCCAAAGCAAGGAGTGTAGACTGAATTAAAGATGTAGAAAACATTAATAAAGTTTTTGACATGTATCATTTAGTGGCCTTAATTTTATTAAAGCGTTTTTTCTTGTCATAAATCATAGTTTGCGTTAATGTCCCTACACATAATCCGATACAAATAAAATATTGACCAATTCCCATACCATAAAAATCATATTCATGACCAATTTCGGTATAGCTTACGTAATTATTTAAGTTAAACGGTGTATAAATTGAATTTAATGCTAGTAAAATTGCGTGAGCATTATTATCTAAATTAGAACTTAATGCATAGTCATTATTTGTTGATAATAGAGTAACATCATTTATTGCATAATCATAATTTTTGGTAGCCCTTGGTAAGATATCATCTAAAATATTACCTTTATGGTAAGAAACACCAGAAGTTTCATAATTAGTACTGTCAGCACTATAAGAGCTACGCAAATTATAGGTTTGAAAGATGTTAGAATACGCCGTTTGATCTACTTCGCCTGTGTGTGCCATCACTGCAAGTAAACGACCAAAATTAAAGTTTGTCCCAATATCTACAGAAGAAGATATAGCTACAATTGGAATAATTGGAGCTTTAATATCATCAATTATAAATCTAGAGTCTTGCAAAAATAAACCACACAAAAATTGATCACTGCTGAATAAATTAATGACATTACCTTCATTTACATCAACAGATAAAATTTTGTCAGTTAACTCTCCAAAAATTTTATCTAAATTCGTATTGGCACAAAAATTAATTGTTTCGGCAATAACATTAGCAATTGCTGGTATTTCTACAAGCGTGCTGGTAATATTTCGCACACGATGCAGTAATGAATGTTGTGTACCACCAGTGGTATCGGTATCGGGATTTCAAGTGTGATTTGTAGTGTCATTGGTAATCCCTTCAATTGATGGAATTACATAAGTATTATCACTAGTACGTTTTGCACTTAATTGAATTTTAACTGATGAGGGGATAGTGGCATCGTTAATTAATGCCTGACGGTATTCCTCATTAGATATGGTATATTTTTGTCCTGATATTAAATTGATAGGTTGTACTTCTGTTATTGCAGCAAAACCATTTGCATCATTTTGGTATAAATGATCACTTCAAGTTAGAGTTGGAATATTTACATTTTCAGCTGGGGTTCAACTGTAACATCCATTCCATTTTTCACTAATATTATCATTTACAAATTGAGATATATTGTTATCAATACTTTTAATAATTGAATCAATTATCGTTGTCCCTATTAGGGGAAGCGAATTACTGATTAGTGATGTTAATATTTGAATTGATTCATCTGCTAATTTTGAAGCTAAATAAGTTTTTTCAAAAGTAACATATAAATTAATGGGTTTATTTTGAATATCAATTAAATATGAATATGGATCATCTTTTTGACTAATGCTAGCATCTAATGTACTAATCAAATCTTTAGTAATATTAGTGGGGATCGTAATCTGTGCATAATCATTTGTATTTTTAATATTTCATTGTTGCTTTTGATCATCTCAATTCGCTAATTCACTCGCATTTTGATCTCAATTAGTTAGAACATCAGTGTTAACAATCGTATGGTATTTAATATTAGTAACAGGATAACTTAATTGACCTTTGATGGAGAAGGTATTATTAGATGGCTGATAATCAAAACCATTGGTATGCATAGAACCATTCTGTCAATTTTTCATTACATTATCAATTAGTGATTGAACATTACATGAACCATTGGGATTAGCTATACCATTAATTTTATTAGTGTGGCCATAATTTAAAATGGAACTACCAATGGTTTTGATATAAGTGATTGGTGTTGTTTGTTGAGAACCTCAAATATCTCAACTGTCCGAACTAACGAGCACATTAGCAGGAATTTCGGTTCAATCATCTGTGCTAGGTGATGTATCTGTTGTGTAATATTCAGGGATGCCAATGGTTACATGTTTATTTGGATTGATATTACTAGTGTCCAAATCTTCGAGAATCATTTGTTCTTTGTCCAAACTACATAAAGCAATGGGAATGCTACCAACTTTAGCTAACGGATTTCAAAAACTAGCAATTAATGTAAAAGCATATAAAAACGGAATAAGCAAAACTCCGATAGTTTTTAAAATTCGTTTACTAGAAGAAAATCAACGATCTTTTATTTCAACTAAATAAGCTTTAAAAACACCATAATTCTTATCACGTTTTTTCATGGATAAAATTATATATTTTAAATATCTTTAGTTTGTAATAGTTTTAGTGTTCTAGTAATTGTTTTAGCTTCTTTATTATTTATTTTAATAACAATACTTTTTTGGTTTTTCTTTCACTTAATGTCAGCAAGCGTGTATTTGTTTTTCTTTTTCCTTCAATTAAATTCGTTTATCGATGTCCGAATTTCGTTTTGTTATTTATGAAATTTGGTTCTTCGTCTGTAGAAATACCATTTTGTCTCTTACCATTCCATTTAATTCGATACCGTTGCTTTTGAGATGAAATTATTTCATCATATTGCTTTTTGTAAGTTTCTGCTTCTGTTTTAACTTGTTCCAATGCGGACGCATCAGTCTTGTCTTTAAGTGCTTTGGCGACTTCTTTGGCAATTAATCCGTTAACTTCATCTTGGGTAAAAGTTTTTTGAGTTGTCTTTTCAACAGACCCTTCAACTTGGTTTTTTAATTGTTCCATACAAACTCCTTAATCTTTATTTCAAGTCGCATAAGTTCGACACATTCTATTCACATAGATATTATTGGTATACACTATTTTTGAGAGTGTGAACATTTTTCG
>JAISPD010000001.1 GCA_031275175.1 Mycoplasmataceae bacterium | reverse complement strand
ATATTGTCGCTTTTTTTATTGTAGAATTTTTTATCATTTTAAAAAAACGAGGGAAATATGACAAAAAACAAAAAGATAAATTCAAAACAACGGAATATGAAAATAATCGCTACTATATGTGCATGCACTATTTTAGCAACCGGAGTAGGCATAGGTGTAGGGTATGGTATTTGACATACGCACCAATCATCTACTGAGCCAACATTAAATTTAAAATTAAGAAATGGTTCAAATGTGTTATCTGCAGGTGACAGTAGTTCAACTGCTAGCGATGGTGATGAATTAATCTATGATTTAAAACCTAACATTGATTTTTCTCATTTTACTGGGACTAGTGCTAGTTTAAGCGGAGTAGAAACCATCAATGAAAAAGGTACCGGAGACAATTCAGGTCCAGGATACATTACTTGATGACCAACTGATCATGCTAATCATTCAGGAGTTAATCCTTTAAAAGATGGCACATGGACATCTGGTTTATTTTGAAATGATCCTAATGACTTAAGCAAAGGTGCTTTTGTAAGAATTCATTTACACAAAAATTATGATGGATCACTAGTCTTCATGCCATTCAAACTTAAAGTTACTTTACATGATAATTTTCACAACTATGATGATGCTACTGCTGAAATTAATTTTGTTTTAGTGAAAGATTCAACAAGACCCGATATTAGTACAGATAATGTTAAAAATGTTTCTACTGTTGCGATGGGAATGACCGCTAATACTACCCCTGAAGAAGTTGTGACCTATTTACAAGCGGAAGATCAATCAATAAGTGGTAATCACACACTTGATGATAACTTCATACTGCAGCATCTTAATGCCAGCCAATTTGCTGCATTGTTATTTTTAGAAGCACTTGAAATTAAAAAAAATTATCTAGTCAATTTAGTAAATAAATATCAAATGCAAACAAGTTACCTCGTTCCAAATTGGAGTAATTATCAAATTGATCTTCGAATAGATCATGTTACTTATGCAGGGGAAACAGGAAATAACCAAATATTTAATGTTTCATTTGAACAGGACGTACGAGATGCTTCCACTAACAAATATTTTCCATCGAATTATTATTCAGAATTTTATGCTAGGTTCCCTGAAGCAGGATATGATGAAAAAGTTGGATTAGTAGCCGATATACCTTCTGCTTATTATTTGGGAAACGATGTTTATCTCAATGAATTTGTAAGCACATATAGTGATAATCCATATAATGATTCAAAGTGGCCATTAATAAGTGGTGGTGAATCAATATCAGCATCACTTAATCCAGAAGTCTGGGATATGATTGTGGGGAATTTTAATTGTTTATATAGAACTCCATTTGAATCTGAGTATGCTCCAAAAGTACCTAAAACTCAAACTGATTTTTCGCCATTAGATATTGCTAAACTTTTTTGACCTAAAGTAAATTTTAATCAATCATAAATAAGAAATTAAATTAATATCATATTTAAAATAAACAAATTATATCTTCAGTTAAAACGCATGAAAAATTTAGGAACTCAAAGATATACGTAACTATTTAACTTGCAGATATTCATTATTTTCTTAATTTATTAGTTCCCTCTTTTTATAGATATTGTAGATACAATAAAATGCTTTTAATGTACGAGCATCAATTGCACAAACATTTTCTGGTAATGCTCATACATTATTAAGAGCATCTTTATTTTTTTGATCGGTGTATCAAAAGGTAAATACAGCTTCTTTTACAACATTTTCAAAAACTAAAACGATGGTATTTTTAGTGCATGGACCGATGGTTTTAATAGTACTTATGATAAATAAATCATCAGGCAAAGTATCGGGATGATCTAACAAATTTTTTAAAATATTTCTATGTTTAAGATAATTTGGAGCAGAGAAATTTGGAAATATTTGTTCTTCAAAGATTGAATAGTCTTTATGATAATTGTTAGGTTGTTTTCAACATTGGTCAACAATATTGAGAATTCCGTTTTTAATTATTCCCGTAAAATCAACGCCTTCATAAGAATCACGGTGATGGATATGTAAATATCGGTCTATATATCGATGATTATTAGGTTCCAAATTTTTAATGATTTTGGTTGAACGACTGTTTTTTGAAGTTGCTTGGTATTTTTGTTGATTGTGATCAAGATTTATTAAATTACTATTGCTGTAATGTAATTGAGTTATGATGCGATAACATGCAACTTCAAAAATGGCTTTTTTCAATTGAACATCACTTGCTTGTTTTATTTTAATTTGGAATTCTAGAAAAATACTTAACATATTGACGAGCTTAGCAGGATTAGATTGGAGTAATTCTAAGTTTTGTTGTTTTGCATCATAAAGTCTGTCTTTTAATAAAGTATTTAATGAAGATATTAATTCATCAATATTACTTTCTTCCTTACTTAATTGATCTAATTCACCTTTTAATTTTTTTAAATCATTTTTAAAAATGGCATTTAACAAAATAATTTTATTGATCATCTTCAATATTCCACATTGTTTTTTTAGTTTCTCGATCTAACCACTTTAAATCATCATCAGTTAATGGTGGGGCGATACCATTTTTCACATATTTCATATACCAATCTTCAACATATTCAATTAATGTTTTAAAATATTTACGATCTATAAATTGTCAAACATAATAAATTTTCCGTTCATCTGTTGAATAATATTCAGGATGTTTATAATCTTCTACCTCTAATAAAGTGATGGCAAAGATACCGTTATCAGTGTTACGCAAATACATGTATAAACCTAATTGTAACTTGTAAGCCAATGGAATATTAATGGTATTATTAACGATCAAAGACTTATATTTGGCTTCTCTTTCCAAAATTTGTGGGAAACCCATTTCATCTAATTTCATTGTTAGGCTATTTCCGTCATCTTCATATGCTAAAGTATCGACAGACATAGTTTTAATTTCTAAAATCGGTAAATTAGTAGAATAATCAATTACTCCTTTTTCATCGACTGGTTCACCATCAGGAATTCCGCCAAAAATTTTATTATCTTTAAAGGCATCTCATCTTATATCTTTGTTATTTCATGCTTGCCAATTGATGTTGAAATGTTTACAGGCACTTTCGCGAACGATTGGTTCAATATAATTACCTACATTATTAAAAACTGGTGCAGGAGGTTCACTTCAAATACCGACAATTTCCAATCACGATTTAAATTCAGAAGTATAAGGGCAATTTAATTTATAACTAATGATATTACTAAAACGACTAGCAGTTACTTTTTTAAATTTACCGATGAATTTTCTTAAATAATAATGATCTAATTTGGCATTTTTACCATCAACAATTAAATATTTAATTTTGTTTTTGTTTATTGGCATTATTAATCATAACACATCTATATAGATTAATTATTCATCGAATTATAAGCAATGATGTTTCCCAAATGTCAATAGAAGCGTTACGAATATAAAAACACAAGTTTTAAATCCAAGTGTAACACTTTATGTTTGACTGCTGGATTATAGTTGATGTACTATAAGACATTTCACACAGAAGGAATTAATGCTTTGATTAAAAATGAAATCATTTACAATAATGAATGGTCAAAAACTGATCGATGAGAAAACTATTACAAATTTATAAGACTCTTAAGGGAATGAATTGATGAATACAACAATAAAAGGATTTGATTAGATGAGGAAAATGAAAATATTGGAATTTCTCTTAAAGAACTTAAATATTACAAGACATCTAAGGTATTAATTCCTTCGTTTATAATCGTGAATGTTGGCGACCGTCCCGACCTTAAGTTGGAAAATTGGTCCCAAAAAATTTAACCTATCCTGAGTGCCAGATTTAGTTTTTATTTTTAATGTGTATATTCATCAATGTATTAGGTAGCCGCAATATGAAAAATAATTTTAAACGCAAAATACTTTGAACTTGCCGTTAAATCTTTGCACGAGTAAGAAGGTTTTACGGAAAATTATGAAGCTTTAATGCAAAGTTTATCTAGAAAATAATAGTGCGAAGAATTGTTTGCTTTATTTTGCGAAATGATGAACAAAATTTTATAGATTTTATTATAAAAAAAGGTAATTCATTATTATCAGATTTTAAAAGAATAAATGATTTAAAATTTGAAGCAAGTTTTTCGTCTCACTACGATGATCAAATACAATGCATAAGAATTGATTTTTTAGAACTACATTAGAATAATATTAGCGATAATTTCTATTCAAAAGCCATTGAATTAAGCTATCTTGATGCTGCCAAATTTTCTCATGAAAATATGAGTTTAATGGATCATAAGAAAAAAGATGAATTGATAGGAGTGCTTAAACAATGTTTTAATTCTTTATATTATTCTGAGAACCAAACAATACTTAAGTTAGTCGCAAATATTTTTTAAAATTCTTAACATTACACATTCTATATAATGGAAATAAACGATTCGCTACAGCAATTTTATTTTATGTTCTATATGCATTTGGATATTATTTTAAGTTTTCAAAATCACCAACGATTTCTGAGGAAAACTATACTAAGATTGAGTATTTTTGTTTAGAAATATTGCTAAAATGAGAAAAACAAAAAGATAAAAATGAAGAAATTCTTATTAATGAAATTGTAAAATGAATCAAAAGTAATATTTCCATTGGATTATTACTTAGAGATTAATATTTCATGTCCTTTACATTTGTTGATGCATTGTATAAATACAATATAAATACTAATAAATATCCCAATAATTGTAGAAGTTTTTTAGTGCTTATTTTTTTTTGTTTTTAGTTATAGCCTTACTTAGTTTTGACATTTAAATCAAAAATTAAAAACTCCCCACTTATTAGGTAGAGAGTTTTATTTTAGTGTGATACGAGCTATTCTTACTATTATCCAATAGCTACTGTCGGCTTGATGGTGCTTAACTGCTGTGTTCGAGATGGGAACAGGTGTGACCACCGTCAATATCAGCACCACACAAAATGATCGTTTAATCTAATTTTATAAAACCAACAATACTTTACTAGCAGTTAATCAATTAACCACATGACTTTTTAATGAAATATATAAAATAACAAAATTAATTAGACGCTAATTTATCGCAAAGTTGCTTTAAATCATCATCAATTTTTTCTTTAATTGCCTCATCAACACGACCAGCATATTCAACAAAATCAATGCTTTCGTTTGATCAATTAATGTTTTTAAAATTTTTCATATTTTATATTATACCTCATATGCCTTTCTCGCATCAATTCACACATTATTTTGGATGGCATCTTTTACTAATTCTACAAGTTTTGCTTCGCAAGGTAATTTTGCATCATCCTCGTCATTTCTACCTGAAATTTTATACATTAGTTCTTCTCATTCTCGAACGTATCATTCCTTATCGTTTGATTAAATAATATAGTAACCAAGTGTAGATAATAATTTGCTTACACTTACAATTGCAGTACGCTTATTACCGTTATGCCAAGCGTGTGCTCTTGCTATTCTTATTAATAATAAGGATATGAATTCTAATATTCCCTTGTTTTCATATGAAAACATATTGACTAAAGATGTTACAACACCTTCAATTTTTTGCGAAAATTGAACAGAATAATCCTGTGATTCGGCTATATCAGAAGTGCGAATGGTAGGCACAATCTCATGAACCGCATAAATTAACTTAATAATTTGATTGGCAAATTTTTCGTTCATTTCCATTTTTTGCATTTTAATTTCAAGTTCATTCCAACGATTGGTTTGGGAATCTTTGATCATTAATTTGTTACTAATTTTTTTATAAATTGCTATCTTCTCACATCTTTTATAAACTGATTCAATAAAATTCGCATCTAAATCTTTATCAAAATAAGTTAATACTATTCATCGCATTTTTATTGTCTTTTATTTATTTATTTATTATCAACATTTTTGGAAAAAAATGCAATATTAAAATGCTTGGAGACACGAATTCTGTGTCAATATTAACATTTGACTAACATCAACCTTTTATTTCCAAAGTAGTTTTATTTATTAATCAGTAATTCTCTAAGTTTTTAGATAATTTTTTAAGTCATCAAAATATGATATTTGTGTAAACATGGACTAATTTACATGAAATTTTTGTTTCTTGCGTCATTAAATTGGATTTTTTAATAAACAATGATGGAAAATGTAAATTTAGTCAAACATTATCCTTGATGGAAACTTAACGATAATATGCAATTGGGGCGTTATTGTTTTTATGCAAAGAAAAAGAACTCTAATGAAAACCGTTTCGCCTCCTTGATATCTAGAAAAATAAAATTTAATGTTGCACTTTAGCGTTGCTAAATATTAAAGTTCTTAATAAATAATGTATTAACTTTATATAATATATGGCATTATGAAATTAAATTTAGAACCAGAAACCATAAGAACAAATGTTAGTTTTCGTCTTGATAATAAAATTATTGAGTTTATTAAAAAATTAGCTAAAGATAATGATACTAGTGAGAGTAAAATTATGGAACACATCATTAAAGATTTTATGAAGAGGGGCAATTAAGATGTTAAATCCTAGTTTAAGTTTAAATAGTCCATAATATATATGGTAAGATAGTTAATGGACAAAAGGAGAAAAATGCGATTTTTAGGCAATAAGACACGAATGCTTGAAAATATAAATTACGTTATTGTGGAAAACAATATTAGCGGAGATATTTTTTGCGACTTATTTTCTGGGTCTGGTTGCGTAGGCGAATTTTTCAAAAACAAATTTTCAATTATTGCAAATGATTATCTATATTGTTTAAGTGTAATTAGCAGAGCCAAACTTGAAAATAAAAGCACTCCAAAATTTTTGAAATTTACAAAACAATTTGGCGTTGACCCATTCAAATATTTCAACGATAAACAATTTCAAGCAAATGCACAATATTTTGTTACAAACAATTATTCACCGAAAGGCAATAGCCAATTCTTTACGGAAGAAAACGCAACAAGAATTGACGGTATTCGTATTGAGATTGACGAATTATATAAAAACTTAATCATTGACGAGCGAGAACGAAGTTTCTTACTCGCGTCTTTGGTTGAAAGTGTTATGGGTGTATCAAACACTACTGGCACATATGAAGCCTATCTTAAAAACTGGGATAAAAGAGCGTTCAAAAAACTTGAAATCACTCCCATTGAAATAGGTAATGTAAATACAATAAAAACAAATACCGTTTATAACAAAGATAGCAATGAACTTATACGCACAATTAAAGGGGATATCTTATATATTGACCCACCTTACACAATTACGGATTATAGTTCGGCATATCACTTGCTTGAAAGTATTGCCAAATACGATTATCCACGCATAAGTGGAATTACTGGGCGTAGACAAGAATTAAAAAAGAAATCAAAATATAATCGTAAAGAGCAAGCCTTGAAAAATTTTGAAGACTTGTTTCGTCAAGCACAATTCAAACATATTTTGATTAGTTATAGCACACAAGGTTTAGTATCAGTTGACGAACTCAAAAAGTTGACAGAAAAATTTGCTGTTGATAACAAAATAACTGTTTATGAATTTCCTTTTAGAGAATATAAAAATATACAAACAAGTCAAAAAGGCGGCGACTTAAAAGAAATTATTATATATTTTGAAAAAGACAATCAAACAATTAAAGCCCCCTTAAATTACACTGGTAGTAAACACAGCATTATTAACGAAATTACAAAAGTCTTGCCAAGACATATCTCTAACTTTGTTGATATTATGGGTGGTGCTTTTAATGTCGGTGCAAATATTGTGGCCGATAAAGTAGTTTACAATGAATTTTTACCACACACTTTTGAGTTGATTGAAATTTTATTAAAAGACGATAAGAAAGAGTTATTGAAGCGAATTGAAAGTATTATAAAAAAATTTGGTTTAAAGAAAGCAGAAAAAGACCCCTATTTGAAGTTAAGAGATAACTATAATAAGACAAAAGATATTTACAAGTTATTTGTTTTACATATGTATTGTTTTCAAAATCAAATGCGATTTAATTCAAAGTTGGAATTTAATTCGCCCATTGGTAATTGCTCTTACAACGAAACGCTTATAGAACGCATTAACGCATTCATTCCAAAAACGCATAATTACGAATTATTTAACCATTCTTATGAAAAGATTGATTTAAGCAAGTATGATAAAGATACCGTGTTTTATTTTGACCCACCTTATTTTATTACAAGTGCTACATACAATGATGGCAAAAGGGGGTTTATTGGCTGGGACGCAGAAGAAGAAACAAAACTTTTAGACTTTATCGCAAAACTAAACGAACAAGGTTTTAAGTTTATATTGTCAAATGTCATTTATCATAATAACGAAACGAATTATTTGCTTGCAGACGGAATTAAAACACATAATTACTTTGTCAAAAGTATTGACGATGTCGGCTCTAAAAATAGTAGGGACGAAGTTTTAATAACAAATTATGATTGGAGAGAAAACATATAAACCAAACACTTGTAATACAAGAGAAGTTTTATACTTCATTAAAAAGCGAAAAAAGCCTTGCTATTTTGAAACAACAAGGCTTTGCCACTGCCGATTTATTTATGGGCGGAGTTATTGCAAGATTAAACGCAGAGTATAACTTTTTCGATATAACTGGGTATAGATTTCAAACCATCGCCGAAATTGCAGAGTATAGTCAATATGGGGCTTTCATAGACGGTAAAAATGATTTATATGAGAAAATAGTTATATGCTTTACTCCTATTGTGTCAAAACTGGGCAATGTAATTATTGCCCAAAGTATAATGCCTGTTATTTGCAACCAAATGGAACAAAAAATGGAATTTTTGCTTGATAATAATATAAAGAAGATTGTTCTATTAACATCTCAAATAAACCAAAACAACAAAATTGATAATAAAAAATATAATACTTTGCAAATGGATATTAACAGTTTGAACACACTCAATTTTGATGTCATACCATTTTTTAAGATTAAAAATCTGTCAACGGATTCAAAATTCAATACCCTTGACGAATATATTGAAATGTCGTCATTCTTGCAGAAAAGACAGACCGCAAATGCACAAACGCAATATTTGCAATTAAGCAAAAATAATATATTAGTTGGAGATTGTGAGAAAAGTCAAATTGAAGGGCAATTTTTGAAATGGTATTGTTTTAAGTTTTTAACGGCTATATTTTCTGGTGGAGATGATTACAAATATGATATTTCAAAAATAATATCAAAGTTAGGCAGTAAAATTGACAATCAATTTAGGAATTTGAAAAATTTTATAGATTACGCTAACAAAAACTCTATAAGACAAGTTCATTTTGTTACACCGACAGACGAAGACATAATAGAAAGTGATGACGAAGTAGAAAACATAAACGACGCACATCGTTTGCCTGAGAAGGGACTGGATACCACGGGGCGAAAACGATATAAAACACAAAAGAAAATCCGTGATACAGTTTTGGCAAATTGCAACTATCTATGTAATTGTAATGACTTAAAACATTTTTACTTTGAAGCAACGAATTTTCAAAATTATGTAGAATGTCATCATATTATCCCTATGAATAGGCAAGAAGAATATTGGTTTACAAAAAATGTGAATTTGGATATTCCTCAAAACATAGTTGCCCTTTGTCCTAATTGCCATTCACAAATCCATTTAGGAAGTCGTTCAGCAAGGCTTAAAATAATAAGTGAGTTATATGTTAGAAATAAGGCACAATTATTATCATTTGACCCCGACTTAACTTTGTCATTATTGGCGTCTTATTATAATATTGGTTTGGATAGTGAAAGTGAAGAAGAAAAAGAATGTTTGCGCCGTGCTACTCAAACGGTTGACGAAAAACAAAGAAATAATACGGTTCGACTAACAAGAAATTAAAATATCCAATTAATGGCAGACTTGTATTTGAAATTTTGTGTTGGATAACTAATGGAAGAATTTTTGAACATAAGAAAAATAATGTAATATTAAGAGAATATGTAAACATTGATAACGATGGGACATATTATTCATTACCACCCGCAGCAACTATTAAAGCGATAGATTTAAAATAACCTACACATAAGTCTTGCACAAATCTTCAAACATTGTACTAATTTGACTACCAAATAATAATTTAGAAATTTGTTTAGATCAGCATACCCATTGAATATATATATTTAAATATTTAGAATGAACTCCGTGAGTTCTTTTAATCATTGCTTTTAACATAGAGTGTAATGAGTTAACATTTCTTAACTTATTATCTCGTTTAACAATTTCTGCATTAGTTTGTATTAAATGAATGTTATTTAGTTTAGCTCATTCAATATAAGCGTTTTTCTGCATCAGTTAATACAACGGTATCACTATTTACTTTAATTTTGTTATTAAATGTATTATTCATTTTTTCAATAGAGTTTTTACCATAACCACCCAAAATCCCGTAGTTAGCATTTAATATTTCTTAAATATTTGTTTTACATATTACATAGTAATATGTAAATTTTTTACTTTTTAAGAAAACTGTGCTATAATGTAGGTATTTAAATAACTACAAAAGGAACAAATATGCTCACTAATAAAAAGAAGTGACACGAAATAAAAATTAATAAAAAAGATGGACGTATTTACCACTATTTATCTCATTCATACCGAGAAAATAAAATGGTAAAAAATGAAAGAAAATTAATCGGTGTTACTGGGGTTGATGGTAAATTTCGTAAATCAAAAACACATCCTTCTAATTACAAAACAATTCGTGAGTATGGTCAAATTTTATTACTTGGAAATTTAGTGGAACAATGTGGTTTGCATAAATGCTTAAGAATTGCTTTCCCTGATATAACGAACGAACTTTTGTGTTGCGTTTATTTCTGCATTATTAGCAATATGAATTTGTCTAATATTCAATCTTGAATGGAAAACTATTTATTACCATTTAATGTAGATTTAAGTTCACAAAGAGTCTCATTGTTGAAAAAAATGATTAATGAAGAACGCATCATGGAATTTTTAAAAATTTGATCTAAACGAAAACAAGAAAATGAATACCTAGCATATGACACAACTTCTATTTCAACATACTCTAATAATATTGAAGAAGCTGAGTTTGGTTTTAACAAAGATTACGATGACATGAAACAAATCAATCTTGCATTATTATCTAGTTATAGTACGGGTGTCCCTTATTTTTATCGAATTATTAATGGTAGCATACGAGACGTATCAACACTTACTAACCTTATCAAATACACAGATCATATTAATCTTAAAAACGTAAAGCTAGTAATGGATCGAGGATTTTATAAATACAGCAATATAAGTCTACTAAACACTAATAAAATCAATTTTATTATGGGATTACCTTTTTCTAATTTGACCGCTAAATCTTTAGTTGATTCGGTTTTAAATGAAATCGGTAACCCTGATAATTATTTTCGTATTAATAAAAAAGAAATGTGTTATGTAATAACTAGATCAATTAAAATTGAAGAAGAAACATTAATTGCTCATATCTACTTAGATAAAGTTAAAAAAATACAACTAGAAGAAAACTTTATGGCTGATATCGACACTTATCGAACACTAAATAAAGATAAACTTTGATCAGATTTGTCACCTGATGGAATGCGCAAATATTTTGTACAAACGTCTAATCATAGACTAGGAGAAATTAATCAATTTTTGATTAAAGAACACCTACGTTATCGTGGTTATTTTATTTTAATTACAAACCACGAAAAAGATGCCGTGAAATCATTACAAATTTATCGTAATAAAGATTGCGTTGAAAAAGACTTTCAAAATCTAAAATCAACTTTATCTTTCGATAGAATCCGTACCCATAATAGCGATACAACTATTGGTAGAATTTTTATTGCGTTCCTAACTT
>JAISPD010000032.1 GCA_031275175.1 Mycoplasmataceae bacterium | reverse complement strand
AATGAAAATTGCTCATTGTTAGCCTCTTTTAAAATATTTGTTCAAATTAATTTTACAAGGGCCCAATGGGCTTTTTATATTTATCTATAGAAGTGCTAACTTAGGGGTTGACTTGACCTCAAATTATGGATATATTTAAAAACGTTGAAACATATGAAATTGACTATGGAGTAAACGAAATAAATTTATCAATCGTTTACAACGATAAAACTTTAAATTTACTAAATGATCCAAATTTTGATTTCAATATTAAAGTTTATAACGAGTTTATCAATAAAAAAATTGAAAACACAAAATTATTTAACAATAATTTTAGTCTAGAGCAACTACGCGAAGTCATAAATAAATGTTCGAAAAATTACTTTTTTAAAGCTGGCCATAAATTGCTTTTGGATTCTAAAGAATATGACGAGTCAGAGGCTAACATCCTTTACAAAACTGAATTAGAAAAGATATACAATAACCAAGATTCCAAAGATAAATTTGACTCAATTAAAAAACAAATAAAAAATGCTCACACAAAAGATTTAAGTAAATATTTGGACCAAAATAAACATTTGCTAAAATATTTACCATATAGAAAAATGATTGAAACAATTATCTTAAATCAATTCAAAATAAATGAAAATTCAAAAAACGAAATTGAAGAGCTCATTAATCAATTAAATTCAATTAATTTGAAAATAAAATCTACGGTCGAGAACGAACGTAGTTTATGAGAAAAAATTATTGAAACTTATAATGATCGTTTTATAAATAATGGTTTTTGTGTGACTATAGATAATTTGGACGAAATTAAAATTAACGATGACATTCTTCCTGTTATCGTAATAAAAAATAAAAGTCATCAATTAATAACTGATAAGAACAAAAAAAGATTATCATCAGGAGAACAAAGATGTTTCAATATTTTAAGATTAATTCTAGAATATGAAAGTTTAAAAACCAATGATAAACTAATCATTATCCTTGATGATATAGTTGATTCGTTTGATTACAAAAATAAATATTCTATACTCGAGTACATTGATGAAATTGCTAATTCAAGCACAAATGTTCAATTATTTTGCTTAACACACAATTTTGATTTTTTTAGAAATTGTTCAAATTTATTCAAGGAAAATAGTAAATTTTTGTTTGGAAACAATAAAAACGGTAATGTTGAATTACGTGAAGCTAAGCAAGATTGATTTAAAAATTACCATTTTTACAAAAATTTGAAAAATTCAAATACTGTAAAAGGAATAATCTTTTGTATTCCTTTTTTAAGAAATATCTCTGAACTTATATCTAATGAAAGTAATAAAAAAAATAAACAGTATGAAATTCTTAGTAATTATCTGCATTATAATGTCGGATTTGAGGAATTAACCTTCACTGAGATAGAAGAAATTATGAAATTATATTCGGTGAAATATGATAAAGCGAGAATTAATAGTAAATATTGAGAAGAACTTTTAGTTGAGGTTAAAAAGATAATTCTTGATAAAAAACTCGATGAAACAAATTTAGTTGAAAAAGTTATTTTGGCTATATTTTTGCGGATTTTTTCAGAAATGTCTAAAAAAGGAAAAATAAAATGTTCTGAGAGCATTAATCCGCTGATCAATAGAATTAAGGTTATATCTTCAAACATAATTCATATTAATTCATTTATGTATGAACCGCTAATAGACGTCTCGATAGACGAAATAAAAAAAGTATCAAATAAATGTTTGGATTTTTTATCCAACCAATAAAAATTATTTAATCAATAAATTGATATTTTTCAATCAAATTTGATTGACAATTGGCAATTTCTTTTCAATTGTCAGACTTAAATGAAAGATTGCTTCTAAAATAGAATTATGCTTAAACTTAAATATTCTTAATTGATTTTTGGAGTTAGGAGAATGTTTTAATGTTGTTCCTGTCTCATTCAATTTAATTAATATTTGATTATGTTTTGCTAACAATGAAAAATAAATTTCATAAGTTTTATACAGATTTGATTCTATTTTATACAAATACCCGTTAAAACCCCTTAATGATTTATTCACTAATCCTGTTGGAGCAAAAATAAATTAAGTGACAATAATTAGAACGGAGATGAATTGTTATAGTAAATAACAAAAATATGTCATTTAAATATATATTTTTACTAATTAACAAATATATCTACTTTAATTAGATATTTTTACTATAATCGTTTTATGAATCAAAATAAATTTAAAGAAGCAATTAGAAAACAATACTTAAAAAAAATTGAGCAATATGTTGGTGTTCCCATTATTAAAGTATTAACTGGAATTCGTAAATCTGGTAAATCTACGATATTAAAACAAATTCAAGAACATTTGTTAAAAACTAATATGAATATCATATCCATAGATATGAATAAAGAAGAAAATAAAATACGTTTTTCTTCTTCTATAAAATTAACGAATTATCTTAAAACAAAAGTTAATACAACCAAAAGATTTCACATATTTATCGATGAAATTCAAGAAATACCAAATTGAGAAAAATCTATTAATGAATTAACAACTATAGAATGACAAAATTTAGATTTTTATATTACAGGTTCGAATTCCAAACTATTGTCTAGAGAATTAGCAACATTACTAACTGCTAAATATATTCAATTTGAAATCTTTCCTTTTTCTTTCCAAGAATATAAAGAACTATGTGAATTGAATAATTTATCATATTCTTATCAAGATTACTTTCTATATGGCGGTATGCCGCTTTCGATACAATTCCCCACTACCGAAGGTAAAATTCAATACTTACAAAGTATTTATAGTTCAGTTCTTGAAAATGATATTTTGCAAAGAAAAGTATTCAAGAATATTAGAGAGTTGAAAAATATTTATTTGTTTATTATCAATAATATTGGTAAACAGATATCTTTTGATAACATAGCACAGTATTTAAAAAGCGTTAATAATCAGCAATATTCAGCTTCAACTATATCTTTGTATGTAGAATGGCTAGATAAAACATACTTAATTAGAGAATGCAAATACTGACAAATCAAAACCAAAGAAATAATGGCTAACAATACTAAATATTATTTGATTGACAATGGTTTCTTTATCGCGAATGATGGCAAAATTGATAATAACAGTGGTTACTTACTAGAAAATATAGTATTTAATCAATTTAAACGTCAAGGCTGTGAGGTATACGCTGGAACTGATCGATATATTGATATAGATTTCGTATTGACATTAAAAAATCAAATTACATATGTGCAAGTATGTTTTGAATTAAATGCAAATAACTACAAGCGTGAATGTGAAAATTTATTAAAAATTAAAGATAACAATAGAAAAATAATAATTTGCGAAAAAAATAAAGCATTGAATATTAATAATGGAATTGAAATCATTTTAATAGAAGATTTTCTCAAAAATCCATAAGCTAATTTTTGATTTATCGCTCGCCACTACTAACGGAATCACGTTGTTTTCTTTTCCTCCGCCTACTGAGATGTTTCACTTCAGCGGGTATCACTTCATTAACCTATGAATTCAGTTAATGATATCTAATATCTC
>JAISPD010000004.1 GCA_031275175.1 Mycoplasmataceae bacterium | reverse complement strand
TCCATGGTATCAATTGAATGACTTTTTAATATTTAAAAAGCAATATCGTGTTACTCCGAACGAAATTTATGAAAAAGTTGTAATTTCTAGCAGCTATAATTAGTGGGACAAAGTCGCTGAACTTTTACACATAAAAATAGTTTATAATACTAAAAAGTTTTGGAGGTTGGAACTAATGATTCAAGTAACTATAAAAATCGATGAAAAAGAATTTCCTGATGAAGAATCAGCTATTAAATTTGTTAAACACTTGTTTGCTATTAAAACAATAAAACAAATGAATGGTTTAGAACGTGCATTGGAAGAAGTCAAAACATTCAAAAGATCTGATGCGATTTCATTAGAAGCAGCTTTAGAACGTGTCGGTATCTAAGAAATACCTTTTTCATTTTTCAAAAGAATTTGCAGCTGATATAAAGCGTTGAGATTTTGATCATAATCATGAAAAAGGCAAGAAAAAAATCAAAGCTCTAATGGAAAATATGGTTATAGATCCTTTTAAAGGTTTGGGAAAACCTGAACCGTTAAAACATACGAAAGGTGTATGAAGTCGTAGAATTTTGGGTAAGCATCGTTTAACATATATTGTTGAAAATGATGTTATTCATTTATTGACTTGTTGAGAACACTACAAATAAAAATTATTTTGTGGTATAAATTAATTGCAGGCAAACCAGAATATCGTTATAGTCATACGAAGGTATGATTATTTTTATTTTTGTTTCTAGCAAAGCTAGCGGTAACGTTTAGCTTCAGCTAGACAACCGGCTTGTGTTATTCACACAAGGAGGTATTCAAAATGAATACATGTAAAAATATCGAGACTTCGATAAAAAATAAGTCAGCAGCTAGTTCTTTGATAGGTGGGATAGAGTTTATCGAGTTTAAACAACTTGATCGATGCGTTGACATTTCAACTAAGCACCAGTGGTTAAAGGATAAATATCCGTTTTTGATTACTGACATGGTTGGAGTTGTCGCTGAAACTGAGAAAGCAATTTTATTGCGAAGTTTCGCTTACCCCACAAAATATCCAAAAGGTCTTTTTGAAAGTGATCATTTGCTGGGAATATTCCATCAAGCGTGAATTTCTAAATCATTGATTGAGATTCGTGAGGAGGGTAAATAGTATGGCAAAGTACAAAATTACTAAATGCCTGTCCGACCCTCGATTGGAAGATACTGAATTTGAAGCTGTTATAATTAAAAATATGACATTACTTAATTTGGTAAAGAAAATCGCAGAAGATGTTGAAGGCATCAAAACTCGCTTAGATAAACTTGAAACTCGTTTGGACAATGTTGAGAATGTGCTAAAGCGCAACAACCTCAAATAACTCTCTTACAATTTACTAGTTATCCAAAACCAAGATACATTTAATTAACTTTAAATCCCTGTCTTGGTTTTTTCTTTTTTATAAGCCATTATTCTATACATAACATATATTTTAAACACTCTTGATTTATAGGGGTATACCAAATGTATACCCAACTTATTTCCGTTGAAATTAGGGGTGTTTCTGTGATCCATTTTTTTAAAAAAACGGTTAAAAACACCTAATTTAAGTCTTTTTATGAATTTTTAATTAATTTAATAATTCATGTAATTTCAACAAATGTAAATCACTAGGTCTATCATTTTCGTCGACAAAATTTAGTACATTAGATCACTTCTTGTAAACAATCGTTTTTTCATTAGCATAAATTTTAACTTGCTTAAAACCTTTAGCATAATCACCCAATGCATGTAAAGAACGTAGTATTATTCGCATCCTTTTAACAGATTTAGGGGTAAGTTCGATTTCAATGCAAATTCAACCATCAAGTTCTTTATTCCAAACAATCAAATCTGGTTTACGATCACTAACACCTGCATATCAAATGTCCTTGATTTCTTTAAAGACATCGCTTCACATATAGGCCATTTCTCTGGCCGTTCGATATTCAGATAACTTAATTGTCCGGCCGTTAAATTCTTTCAATAAAGCTTTAATACAAAATTCCGTATGTTCGGCATCTGTAAAATTAAAGATGGTACTAAATCTGGGAATTAACTTCTTTTTATTGTCATCTTTAATTTCTTTAGTTGAAC
This sequence comes from Mycoplasmataceae bacterium, assembly GCA_031275175.1. Lineage (GTDB taxonomy): Bacteria > Bacillota_I > Bacilli_A > Mycoplasmatales > Mycoplasmoidaceae > Malacoplasma_A. Next base: position 882 of record JAISPD010000004.1, on the reverse strand, counting down.
CTAAATGTCGTTGCGCATAAGTTGTGGCTGCATACAATCGTTTAGTGCTAAATGGGTATTCTTTATAGACAACTAAATTTAGTCCTTTGTCCGATACATCATTATGTCTTGCACCACAAGCTTCCAGTATTCTTTGAACTTGCTTCACACTAATTTGACATAAGTTTGCCATTTGTTCTTGCGTCAAATTACCTCACTTAATCAAAGTGATTAAAAGAAATTTAATTGTTTGTTTTTCTAACAAATTTTTAATAATTTCTTTCTTTTTCATGGGTTAATTATATGTCGTTTGACTAGCGACATATTTTTAACCATTTTATTACACTACTTGACAAGATTTATTTAATATGTTAAAATTTTTAAAAAAAATTTTAACACCGCACCATACCCACCAAGAGAGAGAACCAACAGCAATCCTTTTGGCATTGCTGTTGGTTCTCTCTCTTTTTAAACAAGTTAAAACCCGTAAAATACGGGTAGGTGGGTGGTGCGGTTTAAGTTAGTTCCAAAGCCAGTTTAGATTGCTAAGTATGGTTGACACGCAATCTAAACTCGGTGCTTTTCATCACCGCCCACGTTCCGCTTTTCGTGGTGGCATATAAGAAAATTCGCAATGTTCACAAAAGAAGTGCACGGCAGTTCTTGCCGACTTCTTTTGCTAAAAAGAGATTTTTTAATGTTTAAAAATCTTAATTACATTAGGCAGGACTTTTTTACTCTTAAATTTAAATTTTGATAGTAAGTCCTGCCCGTGAACAGATATTTAATAGTAACTATTCACCGAGAATAATTTAAACCATAGGTTTATTCAGATTTTTATTAATTTTTGCTAAATTGTATTTACAATTTAATCGTTGGTTGAATAAAAATGCACAATTATCC
>JAISPD010000010.1 GCA_031275175.1 Mycoplasmataceae bacterium | reverse complement strand
TAAATCAACTAAACATGTCACATTTCCACCTAAAGCTTCACATCCATGGTATCAATTGAATGACTTTTTAATATTTAAAAAGCAATATCGTGTTACTCCGAACGAAATTTATGAAAAAGTTGTAATTTCTGGCAGCTATAATTAGTGGGACAAAGTCGCTGATCTTTTACATTCTTTGCCCAAGAATAAATCATTTCTTTCATTACGTTTAAGCTGTACAGTGCAAACAAACACTTTTGTTTGCTATCACATTTGTTTGAAGACAATATTGCGTTCGTTTACAATTTACAAAATTTGTATATCTATCATTTTTGTATATACTATAAAATAATCTGGCCAGAAAGGAATTCCAATTATGAAATTTGTTATTAAACGAGACGGACGGAAAATTCGTTTTCATGACTCAAAAATAAGCGACGCTTTAAATAAAGCAGCTTCAGGAACAGCTAGTGATATTAAAGCTAGCGAAATAAAAGAAGTCAAAGATTATGTAATCGAACTATTAGAAAAAATAAACAAGGACGAATTTGAAGTAGAAGAGATTCAAGATATTGTTGTCCAAGCTCTTAATGAAAAAGGTCATCATAAATTAGCTAAAAATTACAATTTATATCGACTTGAGCGCACTCATCAAAGAGAAAAACGTACTGATTTGATGAAAGTAATCAGCAAAATCGGTATAGAAACAGATCGTGACAATGCTAATGTTGGTAACAATTTTTCAGCTAAATTACTACGTATTGCATCCGAAAGTAATAAATGACACGTATTACTATCGGTCCTACCAGAGCATATGGCTAAAGCCCACGAATTAGGAGATGTTTATATCCATGATTTAGACAGTTACAATTTAACACTTAATTGTTTACACATTCCAACTAAAAAAATGTTAACAGAAGGATTTAATACTGGATATGGTACTATCAATCCACCAAAACATATTGAAGTGGCCGCTGAACTACTATGTATTATTTTGCAAGCTACCCAAAACGATATGTTCGGCGGACAATCTCACCCAAATTTTGACAATGATTTAGCTTATTTTGTTAAATTATCTAAAAAAGAAATTGAGAAAAACTTTAAAGATTTAGGTTTACCTAAGAAAGACTTAGAAAGCAAAATAATGCATGAACTGATTAAAAAAGTTAATCAAGCCATGCAAGCAGTGGTTTACAACCTTAACACTATGCATTCACGTGCCGGTAGTCAAGTGCCGTTTTCTTCTATTAACTTAGGAATTCCCGAATCACCTGAAGCAGCAATGATTTGTCAATCTTTTTTAGAACAATATTTAAAAGGTATGGGACAAGGTGAACAACCAATTTTCCCTAACATTATTTTTAGGATTAAGAAGGGCGTGAACCGAGATCCTAAAGATCCATACTACTATTTATTTAAAATTGCTTGTCATGTAACTAGTCAAAGAATGAATCCTACTTTTATGAACTTAGATGCAGATTTTAATAAAGAATATTATGATAAAGGTTTTTTACCCGCAACCATGGGATGTAGAACATACATCATGAGTAACATAAATGGCGAACCGGGAGTAGAGGGACGTGGTAATAATGCACCGGCAACCATAAATTTACCAAGAATTGCTATTATGGCCAATAAAGATTTAAAGAAGTTTTGAGAATTATTTGATGAAAAAATTGAATTAGCTAAAGATCAACTTTTGCATCGACATAGCGTGTTACAAAAATTAAAAGTAAAAGATTTACCATTTGTAGCAGGACAGCATTTGATGAAAGGATCTGAAAAATTAACTTTAGAAGATTCCATTGAACCAATTATGAAGAATGGTACTTGGGGTATCGGTTTTATCGGTTTAGCCGAAGCGTTAAAAGCATTGACTGGTCAACATCATGGTGAATCACTAGCAGCGAGAGAATTAGGTTTAAAAATTATTGGTCGTCTCCGTGAAAAATGTGACGCATATAAAACAAAATATAAGATGAATTTTAGTTGTTATGCAACCCCCGCAGAAGGTTTATCCGGTAAATTTACTAAACAAGATAAAATCCGTTTTGGTGATCTTCCTTGGATTATTTCTAAGGGTTTCTATACCAATAGTTTTCATGTCCCTGTTGATTTCCCAATTTCCTTTGCTGAGAAATTAGAAATAGAAGCTCCATATCATAAACTATGCAATGGAGGCCATATTTCATATGTGGAATTTGATTCATATCCAAATGGTGAAATGATTGAAAGCGTAGTGCGTTGAGCATATGAAAATACTAACATTAACTACATTGGTATGAATTTTCATATTCGCTACTGTCGAGATTGTGCCAAGCAAGCTAATCTCAAAAAATCACAAGAATTTATTAAACAAATAAATAATTAAAAAATAATGATTAATGAAATTAGGTTATCAGGCATAGCACAACAAAGCACAGTCAATGGTGTTGGGTTGCGCAAAGTTTTCTTTTCACAAGGTTGTAGCCATCATTGTTTAAATTGTTTTAATCCAGAAACATGACCGTTCACAGGTGGTAAAATATTTGAAATTCGTGAACTTGTTAAGCAAGTTGTTAAGGAACAATATTTAACGGGTGTAACTTTTTCAGGTGGTGATCCATTTCAACAAGCTGAAGCATTCGCAAAGTTAGCTAAACAATTAAAACAACATCACATCAATATATGAGCATACACAGGTTATACGTATGAAGAACTGCAAGAATTATCTAAAAAAAATCAATCAATACATGAACTAATGATGAACATAGATGTCTTAGTTGACGGCAAATATATAGAAGGACAAGCTGATGCTCAATTAAAATATCGCGGCTCAAAAAACCAACGAATTATTGATGTGCCTAGATCAATTAAACTCAAAAAAATCCAAATTTTACAGATGTAAAAAAGATAAATATCCTATTATGAAATTTTTCCCTCACAAGCACCATTTATGGGAAATTTGTTGGTAAAAAAATTAAAAATTTACTTTTTTGTGATATACACAATTATGTAAAGATAATCATAAGGAGAAAAAACATGTCATGTAAAGTAACATATTTAGGACCATCAGATAAAGTTTGTCCAGTGTGTGGGTCCCACAATATTCAATCAATAAGTAGAGTAACTGGTTATCTTTCACTAGATGAAAGATTTGGTCTAGGAAAAATTGAAGAACGAGCTAATAGAGTAGACCACAATAATCAGCATCAGAATAATTATTAATTTTTAAATTAATATCATTAAAAACTTTAGTGAAAAATATTAATTCTGCACTAAAGTTTTTTTACGATATTGTTTAACTTGGTTAATTGTAAGAAAACCAAAACCAAAAGCACCAATCATAGCGGGGAAATAACTAGTTCATGTCCTTCATATCATAATGGAGTTGTTAATTAAAACAGTCGTATCATCGTCAGATGTGATGGGTCATGGTTGTATACCTCCAATTTTGGTACACATAAATTCTTTCATAATTCATTCTATGGAAAATTCATTGCCAGGTAATGGTACAAAACGATTAGCAGTGGTAGTCACGTTAGCCACATTAAAAATCTCTCAGATGTTTAATTTAAAATAATCACCATTAATTTCTGCTAGAAATTTAATGCACATTACAATAGTAAAATATAAATAAATTTCATCGATGATGACAATCGTTAAAATAAATATGGTGCTTTTTCACATCTTAAAAATTATTAAAAATTCACGTTGCATCTTTGCTTCTACTACATATGTTTGATAGGTTTCTGTTTTAACGTGGTAAGACATGTGCAAGAGTTTTTTCACTCAATTAAAAATACGTGATACCAAGTAATGTAATTTTTTATTAAATCCAATAATTATCATGAAAGCTAAACCAATAAAATTAAATAACATACCAATAATCATAAAAATAAATACAATTAAGCCGCTTTGACGATCAATAGCACCTTGGCCAAAAATGCTTTGTCAATTCATAATCATTCAAATGAATGATGGCATAGTAATTATTAATTGAGCAATTTCTCACAATAGGGCATTACAAGTAGTTAGCGCCGCTGCTTTAGATGTATTAATTTTGTGTGTTTTTAATCAAAAAATAGTATAAGGGTCTGTTACAAAATTAGCTGGAGTCACTAATGCTAAAAAGGAAATAGTAACAGCATACATGAACTTATCTCAAAATTTGACTTTATATCCTAATTGTTCAATTTTGATGGTTATGGTAAATGCACGACAAAAAAAAGTTCAGGGAATAAATAAAGTAATTAACAGCAATCAAACCCACCCTCATGTCTGAGTAGAACCATGATAAATTTGTATAAACAAATTTTCCCAATCAATTTTTAAAACGTAGATGATGGATAGCGACACCAAAGCAATTGATAAAAGAAAAGTAAATATAAGGATCAGAGTGTTTCGTTTAGAAAAAAAATTCTTATTGCTAGTATTATCAATTGAACGATTCGAAACTACATTTGACATTTGAGAAATTATATAAAAGTTTGGTAAATGAACTAATATACTTAAAATGTTAATGTATTTATGCAATTCACGAAAATAACGAAAGCTGTTATCCCTGCTGCTGGTCTCGGATCTCGATTTTTACCAGTAACTAAATCAATTCCTAAAGAAATGATCCCTATTTTAGATACACCAACCATCGATTTGATAGTGCAAGAAGCTATTCAAAGCGGTATTAAGGAGATTTTAATCATTGTATCTTCGACTAAATATGCTGTCCGTAATTTTTATAAACGCAATCATCGACTTGAAAAATTTTTAATTAAAAAAAATAAAACAAGTCTATGCAAAAAAATTGAAAACATCGGTCATGGAGTAAAAATTCATTTTAAATTACAAATTGCACCAAAAGGTTTGGGGCATGCCATTTATTTAGCTAAATCGTTTACTAAAAATGAACCATTTGCAGTTTTACTAGGTGATGATATTACTTTAAATGATGATAAACAAACTACTCCTGTTATCGGACAATTAATGGACGCTTATAATAAATATCATCAGTCAATTTTAGGTGTGAAAAACGTTCCGCACAAAGATGTTAATCAATATGGAATTATCAAGATAAAATCAACTGCAAATATTAAAGATAAATTATATGAAGTTGAATCAGTAATTGAAAAACCTAAAATTACAGAAGCACCTAGTGATTTAGCCATAACAGGTCGATACATTCTTACACCACAAATTTTTCATTACTTGAAAAAACAAAAAATTGGTGTGGGTGATGAAATTCAATTAACAGACGCCATTATGGAATTACTTGCTGATCAAAGAGTTTATGCTTTAAATTATGATGGTGTACGTTATGATATCGGTTCTAAAAAAGGATTAGTTAGAGCAACCATTGACTTTGCTCTAAAAGATCCTAATCTAAAAGAAGATGTGTCTGAATACATCTTTAAATTAACTAAAACAATAAAATAAATTATTTTTTTAAACTTAAAACTTGATTACCGGTGATGTATGATAAACCTATAACATCATCTTTGTCTGCGCCGCGACTTAAATCATTTACTGGTAAAGCTAAACCAATTAAAGTGGGACCAATTGCATGGAAATTTCCCATACGCTGTGCAATTTTATATCCAATATTACCAGCATCAATGTTAGGAAAAATAAATGTATTAGCAGCTTTAGTTCAAGCAATGTTTTTGGCTTTTTTAAGCATAACTGATGGAACAAAAGCTGCATCAAATTGCATTTCGCCAAAAACTTGAATGCCTTTTAATTGCAAGTCTTGATCATTTTTAATAATTTCGTATGCAGCTCTTACTTTATCAACAGCTTCGCCAGCACCACTTCCAACAGTTGAATAACTTAATAATGCTACACGTACATCTTTAATACCAACAGTATTATGTGCAAACAAAGCAATCATTTTTGCGATACTCGCTAATTCTTGTACATTGGGATAAACATTAATGGCACAATCTCCAAAAACATATAACTCTTCATTTTTTTCCATAATAAAGGCGCTCGTAACTAATGAAGCATTGGGGGCAGTTTTAATAATCTGTAGTGCTGGTTTTAATGTGTCTTTTGTTGTGTAATCAATGCCACAGATTTCTCCATCAGCATCATTTGCCTTAACAATAACTGTAGCTAGATAATTAGGTTGTGTGATAAGTTTTTTAGCCTCATCCAATGTTAAGCCTTTGGCTTTACGTGATTCAAACAAAATATTGACATACTTGGATAAATCAGCTTCATCAATTACTATATGACGTAGTGTAAAATTATTGGGTATTTCTTTCCTTGTACGAAAAATCAAATAAGGATCTATCGTGTTATTTTTTTTGATTTCTAGAGCCGCACTTTGAATATTGGGGTTCCAACCTTCAGCAAAGACAATGCGAGGTTTGTAAGTTGAATTTTGTAATTTATTTTTTAATATCTCAATCACACTCATAATGAGACATTATAAGACAACATTCATTTGACTTTGTAGTAGAAAAATATATTACGCTATTATTACCACACAAATTGTATAATATTCATCCACTTCTTGATTATCAAATAACGAGAAGTAAAATGAATTTTTAAGGAAATATACATGTCAATTAGTAAAGCTTTTAAACAACAATTAATTAAAGAATTTGGTACTTCAGAAAAAAACACAGGATCAACAGAAGTACAAATCGCCATTTTAACAGCTGAAATTAATGCAATTACTGCTCATGCCAATAATAATAAAAAAGATTTTTCTAGCAAACGTGGCTTATTTAAAAAAGTATCTCAAAGACGTGCTTTTCTAGATTATTTACAAAAAAAAGATATTGAAAAATATCGAGCTTTAGTTAAAAAATTAGAGATTAGAAAGTAATACTAATCTTCACTTAATAACTTAATAAAAACTTCTTGAGGCACAGAAACATTACCAATGGCCTTAAGTTTTTTCTTTCCTTCTTTTTGTTGCTCCAAAAGTTTTTTCTTTCGTGAAACGTCACCACCATAACATTTTGCCAAAACATTTTTATAAATAGCTTTGATAGTTTCGCGTGCAATAATTTTTCCACCAATCGCTGCTTGAATAGGAACTTCAAATTGTTGACGTGGAATCAATTCCTTTAAACGCGTACATAACTTATTAGCTTTAGTGTAAGCGAAATCTTTATGACTAATAAAAGATAACGCATCTACTTTCATCCCATTTAGTAGTATGTCCACCTTAATTAAATTCTGTGGTCGATAATCTAAAATATCATAATCCATTGTCGCATAACCACGTGTAATGGTTTTTAAATTGTCAAAAAAATTGTAAATAATTTCTGCAAGAGGAATTTCATAAATAATGCGATATCGCGCATTATTTAAATATTCTAAATTTTTATAAATACCGCGATGATTTAAGCATAAATTCATAATATCACCAATATATGTTTCAGGTGACGTAATGATTAATTTAACAAATGGTTCTTCCATTTGTTTAATATAAGTACGGTCAGTTAATTTTGATGGATTGTCAATAGTTTCCATGTTACCATCAGTTTTCATGATTTTATACTTCACACTAGGTGTAGTCATTATCAAGTCTATTTTGTATTCACGAGCAATTCGTTCACGAATGACATCAATATGTAATAGACCTAAAAACCCACAACGAATACCATAACCTAATGCTTGTGATGTTTCATATTCATAAGTCAATGATGAATCACTCAGTGAAATTTTTTGCATTGCATCTTTTAATAAATCAAATTGTGCGTTGTCTATTGGATAAATACCACAATAAACCATTGGTAAAATTTTCTTATATCCCGGTAGCGGTTCATCAGTAGGATGATCAAAATCTGTTACTGTATCACCCACACTAATATCTTGCGCAGTTTTAATAGCGGCAGCAAATCAACCGACAGCACCACTATTAATGCTCATTTTATTAATAATTTTGGGTGTCCGAATACCCACTTCTGTTACAATGAAATCTTTATTAGTAGACATCATTTTGATGTGTTGCCCCACTTTTAAAATACCGTCTTTTATCCGCGTTAAACAAATAACACCTTTGTAAGAATCATAATATGAATCAAAAATCAAAGCTTTTAACGGTTTACTATCGTCTCCAACTGGTGGTGGTATATATTTAATGATTACATCTATAACAGATTGCATGTTTAATCCTGTTTTAGCAGAAACCATTGGGGCAATGCTAGCATCCAACCCAATTAAATCTTCAATTTCTTTTTTAGTTTTTTGTACATCTGCTGATGGTAAATCAATTTTATTTATTACGGGAACAATTTCTAAATTATTTTCCATCGCCAAGTAGACATTGGATAATGTTTGAGCTTCAACTCCTTGAGTTGCATCAACAACTAATAGTGCTCCTTCGCATGCCGCTAAACTTCTAGAAACTTCATAAGTAAAATCAATGTGCCCTGGTGTGTCAATTAAATGAAAGGTATATATTTGATTATCTGGTGCACTATATGATAATTCCACAGCATTCAACTTAATTGTGATGCCCCTTTCCCTTTCTAATTCCATATTGTCTAAAATTTGATCTTGCATTTCGCGTCTGCTTACTGCATTAGTCATTTCAATAATACGATCACTTAAAGTAGATTTACCATGATCTATGTGAGCAATGATGCTAAAGTTGCGAATGTTTTGCTTATTCATCCTTACAATTATAAATTACATGAAAATTCTAAACGTTTATTTTTGTTAATATTTATTACATGAATTATTTATTCTGTAATTATAATAATGTAATATATCAATAGGAGATTGTATGGCATTTATTTCAGAAGAACAGCGAACCAAATTACAAAAAAAAATATATCGAGGGTATGGTTTCCGTAAATGAATTATTTTCTCTACTTTAGTTTGCGGCATAATTTGTGCTATTTATATTTTATTTGGTATTTTAGGTCAATTGCAAATCATTAAGTTAGAAGAACTAAATTTTGTGAAATCGGACGAAAAAGGTGGATTATCATTAACCAGTTACGGTATTGGTGCTTGTGTAATTGTAAGCATTACAATAATAGGTGGATTAATATCAATATTTTGTATGCTTTCTATGGCTAGTCCATACAAAGTTGCTAACAAAATATCATATCTTCAATCTAGTGCAAAACCTGGTACACGCAACAAAAGTGTGGCATCACAAACTTTCAAAGATAGAGTTTAAATTTTATTTAGAAAAAATTTTCAAACTTTTTGCTTTTGCTAGGGTGTTTTAATTTACGCAAAGCCTTTGCTTCTATTTGACGAATACGTTCGCGTGTATTACCATATTTTTGTGCAATTTCATCAAGTGTGTATTCTTGAACATAAGGAGCGATACCAAAACGCATACGAATAACATCTTGTTCTCGATCAGTAAGATTATTTTTTAAAAATGAATTAAAATTTTCCGTTAATAAATCTTCATCTAAATGTTGGTCGGGGCGTTTGCTGACATTGTCAACTGCAAAGTCTGCAAAGTTATTATCTTTTTCATCCCCTACTGGTTTATCAATGGAAGCTGGGTTAACTGCAATTTTTTTTAATTGAGAAACTTTACTTTGGCTAAATCCTTTAGCGGTTCCTCCCAAACCTTCAGTCAATTCGTCAATTGTGGGTTCACGTCCTAATTCATTTTTTAAATCTGTTTGTTTTTTAATTACTTGATTAATTAATTCATTCATATGAACTGGCACACGGATTGTTTTACTGTGATCTGCAATTGAACGTGTAATCGCTTGTCTAATTCACCAAGTAGCATATGTAGAAAATTTATTACCTAGTTTGTAATCAAATTTTTCTATCGCCTTCATTAAACCCATACATCCTTCTTGAAATAAATCATCTAAATCTAGTCCACGATTTAAGTAAATACGAACATTCTTGACTACTAGACGTAAGTTAGCAATCACTAATTTATCACGAGCATATTGGCGGTTTTCCAAATCTGGATCTACTAATAATTTAGCTAATTCAATTTCTTCTGAATGAGATAAAAGTTTGGATTCACCCAGTATACCTAATAATGCTTTAACATTGTCTGTCAACTTGTCAGATGTGGATAATTTACTTTTGATGGTGTTGACTTCTAACGATTCATCATAACCATCTTCACCTGTAATTTCTATCCCGCGTTCCAATAATTTATCAGTAATATCTTCGTATAGCTGTTCTGTTCAATTAAAACTATCAAACGCGGCACGAACTTTTTTAAATTTTATTAAATTTTTATTACGACCACGTTTTTTAACTTCACTAGCTAATTTACCAATAATTTCATTAAGCACAAATTGCGAAACTTCTGCTTTAGTTACAGAACCTTCTAACGCTTTTACACGATCATGTTTGGCACGTTTAACAACTAACTCATTAGAAATTTCATTGGCTTTAGATTTAGTTGAAACTTTGGATTTAACTGAAGCTTTTTTTTGCTTGTTTTTTTTAGTCTTTACAACTCGTTTTTTCAACTTCTGTTTAGTTTTGGTAACACTCTTCTTTTTCATTTGGGGGTATATTATAAGAAATTAAGATAACTTGTATGAAATAGCTAAAAATGATACTTTGTCACTTAATTAATTTTCAATCCATTTACTTAAGCAACTCGTATTTAAATAATTTTGGTTGTATTTGTGAAACATAATATGTTTTGAGAGATTTTTTGAGGTATTTTATTTTATCTACTAACGCCAAATATTTATATTCCATAATGTGCTCGCCCTTTTTATTTACAGAGCCTTTTCATTCTTTTAAACTTGCTATTTCTTTTACAATTTGACACAATCCATATTTGTATGTATTTTTGAATTCTTTACATCTTTTTGCTTCTTTTAAAACTTCGTTCCATTTGTTTAATAAATCTTTATCGAATTTATCTAATTTAAACTTCTTCAAAATGCCATCACATAGTGTCTTTTGGTATAAAGTAAAATGATTGTTATGATTCTTATCTGAATAACACCTATTTTGAATATTTAAACATGTAAAAATAAAACATCTTTTAATAAATTCTTTATCTGATAAATATTTATTTCCACCATCACTACTCTTCATTACTACATCTGCTTCATATCACACAATTGTGTGTGCTCTATCAAATTTACCTGCACAAAATAGAGGACAAGTATTCAAAATATTTTTTCTAGTTATTTTGATACCGCCATATTTCTTATCATTTATTAATTGAGTATTTATATTTCCATACATAATGTCGGTTGACGAACATTTGTGCCAAGCAATGATGTCTTTAGCTTTGGCGTTTTTATCGTCAATATAAAGTTTTTGTATGGGTGCATTAATTTTTTTAATAATAAAGTTTTCGTTTTCCATCTTTAATTCATTATTATCACAATTTTCATTTCGCCAATGTATTATTGGCAAACCAGCGTCGCCCGTATTGTAATCGCCTTTATTTGTTAAATAGCCTTCAACAAAAAACTTGTCAACTAGATGGTGTAATTTTCAATATTTTATTGGGCTATATAAAATGTAATGATCACCAGGAGACATATACAATTCAAAAGCACTTCAAATAAATCTATTTTGTAAATAATCGTTGTTTGGAATTTTTTTATTTTTCATAAGTCTTTGTATATAAGTCAACTTAACATCTTTTTTAACCAATCCAGAATTTGGTAAAAAGCCCGCATCGGCAGCAAAAGGAGGATTTTCAATAAAAATTAATTTACCATCTTTATTTTTTAATTTTCATTCATGAATAAAATTAGATAAATACTCATGAAATTCTTGTGATAGTGCATCCCCGTTTTTTAATAATCCTCGTTGATCTCTATATTCGTGAGTTGGAGGAATGATAAGCATCACTCTTCCGTCATATAGTCCTTTCAAGGTAGTCCATTCAGTATAATCAAACGTATTTAGAACGCAATGCTTCAATTCCTCTTCACTTAAAAATTTTTCTAAATTCCCGGTTCCTGCACATCTATCAATAATTAAGTATGGTTTATCGCCAATTTCTTTAATTGCATTTCTTATATATCTAGTTGAAACATTTACATAATGAGCTGGAGTAAAAAAAGCACCCAACTGTTTTTTTAACAGTTTATCGCCAAGTAAATTCATACTAAAATGAAGTCAACCTATTTGTTTGGTTTCTTTTTCTTCCTTTTTAATTTGCGCATCTCAATCAAATTTCTTAATTGGTAACTTTTTGGGATCAATGAATTCTTGTTTAACTTGTTCTTTTGTTACATTACGGTGTGTTAAACAATATCGATTGTTGTATGAAACTATTGAATATTCATCAATATAACCATCAATAAATTTTTGATTATCTTTAATGTCTTTTGAAAATTCTATAGGGTTTCGTCATTTCCCACGTTGGATTTCTTTACTGGTTAAATTGTCAATTTTTATGTAATCTTCGGTATTTAAATATATGAGATATGAAATACCGGGAATATCTAAAGCGGCACTGTTGTATGCTTTTAAATATCGTTTTATCTGTTCTTTATGATGGGCTATTCCACCATCAACTGATGGCGTTTTTTTAAATTCGATCAAAGTTCCATTGATAACACCGTCAGTATTAAGATCGTAATTTGGAGTTAAACCTAATTCAGTATAAAAATCAACCATTCCCTCTATTTCAGAGATGTATGTTTTTTTCATTAATAAAAATCAACCCGTCTAAAGAGACAAGGTTGATTCCTCCATTAAAAATTTATTAAGATTATTTAACTTGTTGGTTCATATATATATATATATTGCTTGTAATTTATCTTATTTGAAAGTGCAGACATGTATATTTCTTTCTAATTTTGTATGTATTTAATTATACACTCTAAGAAATAGACTACTTTTTATCTTTTAATAATTCAATACCCTTTTTAGTACCTTTATAAATAGTTTTCACACCAAACTTGGTTACTTTATAAACACCTTTAATGTATGCCTTGACACCTCATAGAAATAAATTAGTTAACATTACCATAATTACTTCATCCTTTCTTTAAGAACGATTGCTGAAAAGAATTTTTCAACAAATAAAGATTTAGAGATACCTAATTCTTTAGCGTGTTTAGAAATTCAGTCGGCTGTTGCTTTTGTGACACGGAAAGCAATAACTTCACTTTTATTAGCTGGCAAACCGGCTTTCATAATCTTTAAGATGTCTTTGGTATTAGTTGTATTTTTTTTCATACCACCATTATACACAATTGTAAACATTTTGTAAACATTTATGAAAAATCGTGTATACCACTAATGCGAACGAATTAAAATTCCTTCGCTTGCTTATGTATGACATGAGATAAAGTCATAAGGGAAAAAGTAGCCATTTTTGGTTAAGGATAGACTACTTTTTTGTTTTATCCCATTAAGATTTAAGATTATTTAATTGTATTACTCGGTCAAGTTTATCACTTAATGGTTTAATTGCCTTGGTAACTGCTTCAGCTATCATGTTAGGAACTGTGTTATTTATAACGCTCGCTACTCGCTCTTCTAACGATTTACGCGGAGGTTTTGGTGGTTGACTACCGCCATCACCACGTCCGTCAGTCGACGGTTTACGTTTTTTTAATGATTTTAAATCTAATTCATCGTTGATGAGATTTTTGTTAATTTTAGCGTTTGTGGCTTTGTATTTTCCCATTTTTATTATTATACCATCTTGCAAATTTCACTAATTTTAGTCCATATAAAAGCAAAAGACAGGAAGGACTAAAATCAATTAATTTTCCTGTCTTGTATTAATAGTTTTTGATTTTTAGTGAAATTAGCGTTGTTCGAGGATTACAACTCTCTCTTCGAGTTTTCCAACTCTTAATTCAAGATTGTTAAGTCGAATGTCGACTTTATCGAGTCTTGTTTCAATCTTATCAAAAGCAATACAAATTTAGATTTAAATATGTTTATAATTTTTATTATTGATAGGAACCTTTCATAATTGTATTTTAAGGTCCTTATGGACTTTTTTATTTAGTGTTGCACTTGCAATTGGAATTTAGGAAATTAATTAGTTTTTTGACTAACAGATTTATTAGTAGGTTTGTTATTACTTGAGCTAAGATTAGCTGAAAAAGCAATTGTTAGAACAATTAACATAGCCGTTAGAACAATTCCTTCTCATAATCCCGCAACATCAAAAACAGTATCAAAAGAAATTTTAGAAACGAATGCAGAAATTAATAAAATAAGAGAATGTATTACACATATACCAAAATAAATTCAAAGTAAAACTAAAGTAGCCCTTATACACCCAGTATATCTTTTAACAGATTTATTTAAAATATTGTTTTTTAAAAAAATAATAATTAAGAATCAAAATGCAAGGAGAGACACTATTTGAAATATTGAACTAAATTTGTTCGCTATTAAATTAACATCTTCTTTTCAAGTCAAAACTGCAGCAATTATTCAACCTAAAAACAAAATTATGACTAATCAGATAGACAAGGTTAAACTTTGTTTATAATGAATATGATTAAAAACAAGATTAATAATAAAAGCAGTTGCTAAAAACAGAGTCGCAAATAATGACGCCACAAAACAAGCTGTTCCGTCATAAGCATCTCGTGGATTAGGAGAGGCGGCTGCCATAACGGAAATACCAAGTATTAAAAAAGAACTATTGAGAATAATTAAAGTTAATGAGCGAGAATTGGTTAACTTATAAGAAGTTTTTAAAAATGTAGCTCATTGAAATAAAGAATAACCTATTGTTACAAACACTATGCCAGCGATTGCATACGATGTAGAAAACCCAAATGAAGAAAGCACTTGCGAATCGGGATCCATGTTTGCTATCCTTACAATTGATGAACTAAAAAATAGAATGATGCCGATCCCGAAAAAAACTATTGCTACAATGTTAAATACTAGAGCTACGATATTTCTTGGTTTACTATCTGTCAGCCCAATAATATTGTGCTTATTAATTATTTTTGTCATTTATTTACCACTTATTCCGAAGATTATATAAATTTTCTTTGATAAAAAAATATAATAATTTCAATGCTTTATGAAAACATTCATCAATGATATCGTTAGTTTTTTAATGGAAAAACATTTAACTATTTCCACCTGTGAATCTGTGACTGGTGGAATGATTGGTTCAAACTTAGTAAACATTTCTGGCGTTTCTAGAGTATATTTGGGAGGACTAATTACTTACAGTAATCAAGCAAAAATAGAACTTGCAAAAGTTAACGCGCAAACTATCACTAAATATGGCCCAGTATCACAAGCGGTTTCGTTGGAAATGGCCCAAGGAGTTCTTAAAAAATTCAAAACAGACATTACTTTATCCATCACTGGCTATGCCGAGTCCAATGATGCAGAACATATGACCTATGGTTTGGCTTATGTTACAATCATTCTCATCGACAAAGCTTATACATACAAATTAAGTTCGTCCGAAAAAGAACGTAATGCTATTCGAATAGACTTTACATATCAAGCATTAAATAAGTTGCTAATTTTATTAAATTCAACTGCGAAAACAAAGTAGATTGTCCATTCATTTTTAATTAATTACTACATAACTCATAAAATAATAAAAATAAATGAACATTAATCGATCTCAATAATTTCATGTCTTGAGCTGGTATTAAGGAAAAATACATTAGAGATTATATTCTCGATAGTGTTTTCTTAAAAAACCACTATGCTCAAAACTTGGGAAGGAGATAAATAGTTATGAATTTTGTAGCTATTATTGGCATTGTTGATGAAGTAACAAAATTACAAAAATCAACTAATGCTATTGTCAATGTCAAAGTTGAAAAGACTGAAGCAAACACTCAAGACGGTGATTGATGCGACCTTGTGCCAGTATTAATCAACTGTGAAAAATTTGCAACAGAAATGAAACCAATGAACAGTGGTCAAATCATCGGCATTAAAGGGCGAATGAATTCTGCTCAAAATAAGCTTCGCTTAATTGGAGAAAGGGTACAAGTATTCTAAACACCTGTATAATGTAGATATGAAAAAAGAAACTAAAATTCTTAAAGCAGATCACAATCCAATTAAAGTTGGTGATAATGTTCTTGTTGATGTTAAAACAAAAACTAAGAAACGTAACAAACCAATTGGTCCTGGTCCAGATGTAATATTACCTCCTAAACCTCCAGCATGATTTGCCGGAGCCATTCAGGAAGGTTTAAAACCAGTGGTGTCACGTTTAGATAGGATTGAAGCTCGTTTAGATAACGTTGAAGCTCGTTTAGATAAGCAAGATGAATTCAACCAATATGTCCGTGATGTATTTGGCAGAAATAATCTTAAATAATCCACAATCAAAAACTAGTCAGATTAAAACTAAGATATATTTAATTAATTTTAAATCCCTATCTTAGTTTTTCTTTTGTCAAAGATTCATACAATTTTAAAATTTCTAAATCATCAGGCTTATCTTTGACGTTTTCTGATAAATTTATTCATTTTTTTATAAACCGAATTTTTTTCATTGGCATAAATTTTAACTTTGCTAAATAGTTTGGCATAGTCACCCAGTGCCTGTAGACTTCTTAAAATTATTTCAATAATTGATTTCTTATTTATTTACGATACCTCGCAACTAACCATAAAAAATGAATTATCAATTACATATTTCGCAAAAAAATCGTGAGCTATTTTGGTTAATTCCCGCTTTTCCTCTGGGATCTTTGAAGATAAGTCTTCAAAGGTAAATTTGACATAAGCAATCTTATCGGTTTTGACATCATAATCTTGCGGTTCGGCTCACATGCTAGTCTCTAACATAGCAAGTGGATCATTATGAAATTTTTGTAAATCAGGGAAAAAGAGAACACCAGGAATTAAACTTAATATTTGTTCTACACATTCTTCTTTACCACCTTGCAATGACTCTAATGCAAGAAAGGGTTCATCAAACATATTATGCACAGAGATATGAAAGGTTGCCCCACTATCATTTTCAAAAAATGTATGAATGGGTACCTTTATAGATGAGTCTTGGTTGCAACTAGTAGTTGCCAAAGGCATGGCTACAATTGCCGCGCCCAATAGTAAACTACTTGCTAATTTGATTTGTTTGAAATATTTCATATTTTACTCCTTCGTGATGAATTACCACAAGGAATATTCTAGAAGTGCAAAAAAAATTTAAAGGTTAATCTTCCTAAAAATTTACCTCTAATTAAAAATGTAGTGAAAATTATTTAACTGTTATATTGTAATTATTCATTAATGCAGTAACAGACTTCCCATTCATTAGATCAATTAAAACTTCGACAGCTTTATCAATGACTTTATCTATTTTCCGTTTATCTTCATTAACAAATGGTTCCAAAACATAGTCAGCCAAATTCTTATTTTTATTGTGGGGACGCCCGATACCAATTTTTATACGATTAAAATTATCAGATGATAATTTTTGAATAATATCTTTTAATCCGTTTTGACCACCAGATGCTCCGCTTGTACGAATTCGCATTGTACCAATATTACTATCAGCGTCATCTGCAATAACTCAAATGTGTTCTAAATTAATCTTATAAAAATGCACAATTGCTTGTACAAAATTTCCAGATAAATTCATATATGTATAAGGTTTGGCTATGATGTAATCTTCATTATCAACTGCAATTCTTACAAATCTACCGTTAAATTTATCATTGTTTAAATTTATGGATAACGCTTTGCATAATCGATCAATTACCATGAAACCCACATTATGTTTGGTATTTAAATATTGTTCAAGGAAATTCCCTAATCCTACAATTAAATGGATAGACATTTTAACTACTCCATTGTTTACGTAATTTACGATATTGTTCGCGCAAGCCTGTGGTTTTTTTATAAGCCATTATTTTTTTTATTTTCCCATGATCTAAAAAAATTAAATGATCTGTATATTTTTCGACTTCATCTAAATTATGAGTAATTAAAAAGAAAGTAGCATAAGGATGCTCAGTGTGATATTTGTGTACAAAATCTCAAAATATATCGCGAGTTTCTGGATCTAAATTATCAGTGGGTTCATCAGCAATAATCAAATATGGATCACCTAAAAATGCTTGAATAATTGTTATTATTTTATTTTGTCCTGATGATAACTTATTCATTTTGATATCTAAACGATTTTCCTGTAATTGAAAAAATTTTAAAAAAGATATTACCTTTTGATCGGTTTGTTGTTCATTTAATCCATAAAACGCACCAATTTCTCTTAGAAAATTACGTGCAGTAATATTTTCAATATTTCCTTTTTCTGGAATATAACCAACTTTTTGACGAGTAGTGACATTCTTAGCATCTACTCCGTTAATTAAAATTTTGCCCGATTCAATAACCCTTAATCCTAGGCAAGATTTCACGGTGGTAGTTTTTCCAGCACCGTTATGACCAACGAAAGTGCAAATACTACCCCTAGGAACTTTAAAAGTTACATCATAAAGTAGACGATTTTTTGGTTTACCAAAAATATTCGTAGCATAGGCATTTAAATTTAACACTTCTAGTGCGTATTTAGATTTTGTTGGGTTCACTGTATTCATAAATATTATTTCTTAAATCTAAGATTCCACTTCACTCTTCATAAAAATGAAAATGCCGGGTAATCCAATGCTTACCAACAACAAAAAATAAATCGGTAATGGCAATAATAGCCACAAGAAACGTAAAAAATCAGTAAAATCCGCCGCTCAACTAGGATTAGATAACTGGGTTAGCATTGGAAATATAATGACATAAATGAGTACTAAGCTAAAACAAATAATGATGGAAATCCCCCCTCTAGTTTGATAATGTCAAATGGTTGAAATAAATGAACCAAAAAGTAAAATCATCAGAAAACTTCCAAAAATTGCATATGGATTTTCGCCACGACTAACATCGAAAATATTCAATCCGTGTCCGAATCATTCAAAAAGAACAATCCCAACCAAAATTAATAAAGTGGGTATCGATACAATAATCGCTACTATAAAACTAGAAATACATTTAGCCCATAAAAAAACATGACGTTTAATAGATTTAGATAAAAAATAAACCTTCTCATTAGGTATGGCATTCATTTCTCCAATTAATGCCCCTATAAGCGCAAAAATAGTAAAAGTGGATTGCATTGTTAATATAACTCACTCTTCGCTCGCATAATAACGACTTATATCCCCCAGTTTTGTCACATATGGCAAAAACACATATATAAATAAATCAATAAAAATAGAAATTATCATTGCAATGTAAGGTAATGGTGACTTTAATAATTTCTTAACAGAATAAATAAATACGATTTTAAAATTCAAGGCGAATTTATATTTATTAATGAGAATTAGTTGATTATCTTGATTATTCATAACTTGTCTTTGAACCGCTAATTAAGTTGGGTTATTCTGAAAATTATTATTCAATCAATTTAAACTGTCTTGAGTATAGTAGAAAACGTTGTCTGCTTGCTCATCGGAATACATATTATCAGTATAAAATAGATAATTTAATCCCGCAGAAAATAAAGTAAATTTGTCATTAACTACCGAAATCAGATTTTTATTATCACTTGTACCACCTAAAATATTTGCTGGTTTTCTATCCCCGGTCGGGTCCGAATAATTAACGTTACCAGACTGTTGCTGAATTATTTGAAAGTATTTGACACCATCTAATAGGATACTAGTATCTTCTTTTTTGGCTTTTACTTTCAGATTCTTTCAGTGGGCATTCTCATATGTACCTAACGATTGATAACTCAATTCATATTCGTTATATCTTTTTTTGATAAAATCAGGGTCTGGTTTACTTCCCATATCTTTATCTAGTGCTGGATGTATAAAATTATTAGCTCATGTTGTCTTGTCTCCTGGGCTTATATAGTTAAAAAAGGGTTGGTTTTTTGTGCTACAGTTAATGTTTACATAACACTGTTTAATTTGTTTTGGCGTATAGTTAGGTATATGTATGTATTGATTGGTTGTATAGTTAAAACTCATACCTGATAAAGTGTAACTAGGTGGTGCAAATTGTCAATTTGAAAAACTATCATAACCATATGAACTAGCGTTGGTTGAGAAACCTAAATGTTCTTCACCTGTAGCATATTCTAATCCGAAAAACCGCGGTTGACTCATGAAATATAAGCGAGGGTGGGATGTCATGTTCATGATTGAAGAATTAACGTTCAAATTAAAAGTTTGGTAAGAACCCAATTCTGAAGGAACTAATGAAATAAAATTTTGTGTGTAAGGATTAAAGGAACTCGTACCATCTTCATTGTATCCTTGTGGAAAATGTTCACGCCCAGCTACGTTGCTTACAGTGTAACCTCCCAAGAGTTTGGGACCAGTAGTTAACTCGCCGCTTGCGGATTGGACGGGGTTACCCCAAGTATAATCCAAATCTATTTTACCAGTCGTAGTCGGCAAAATAGAAATGTGCATCGTCGCTGTTGCCTCTAAATGAACTTTAAGATATGTAAAAATTTGCTCAGCATAATTGTATTCTAAATCTATGTGGAATTTCCATGATGATTTATTCAAATTGACATATATATTAGGCAAAGAGGGGTTGATGTATAAACAATTTAGCGCATTCCACATCAAGTATTGATACCAACAAATATCATTCACTAGGTGTGTTTCAATGGCAGAACGTGATTTCAATTCATCTCTAAAAAAGTCTGGGTAATTTGTGTTGTACACACCATCAATACATTGAATGGAATTATCTGGTAGTGCACTAAGTTCACTTTCATTTAAATCATAATCTGTATCGGGTTGTGATACATACAAAAAATCTTGGTTTATTTTAATAACATTATCATCGGGTGGACTAATTGTTAAAATTGAATCTTTTTTAAAATTGGTATGTTTAATAGTTCATGTAACAACAACATTAAAAGGTTTGGCATCATGTTGTGGAGGTGGCTGAAGAATTCGGAATGTTACATTGGCAAACTCAGTATGGTTGATATTATCTTTATAAAGATTGCTAGAAACTAATTCAATATCATTTTTATGTTCTTCAGGAATCTTAATATTATGGTATTCACTGGGATTCGGAATATCATCAAAATAATAACCCGATCAAATAGCCGTTAAATCTACTCTTTGTCCTGCTACTCAATCTTGTTCCACATTAGTAGTATTAAATGTTGGTACTATAACACTACAAGATGTTAAGGTTGAAACAAGACCAAATGATAAACCAATAGAAAAAATAGTGCATGTAAAACTTTTTATTGTTTTGAGAAGCATAAATTAACAATATTATATGGAATAAAACTTATTTTGTTGGCGGTTTGTCTTTCACGAAGTGATGATGGCGACAACGAGCTGTATATTTTTCTGTATCACCAATATTAATGAGTGAAGAAGAATAACTGGCCGGTTCTCCGTTAATAAGTCTTTGTGTGCGTGTGGCTGGTGCACCGCACTCTGTACATATGGCTGTTAACTTAGTAATTTTTTCAGCATATGCTAAAACTGACAACATTGATTCAAATGGTTCACCACGAAAATCTAAATCTAGGCCCGCAACATAAACAATGTGCCCTTGACTAGCTAATAGTTCACATATTGCCCCAAGTTTCTTATCAAAAAATTGTGCTTCATCAATACCTATGACTAAAGAGTTATTAAATTTATGCACATGTAAATATTTAATTATTTCTCCTGACGTTTTTAAAGTAATAGCGCTTTTTTCTCTTCCATCGCGAGATTTAATTGTTTTATTATTGCGTGTATCTGTTTTTGGTTTAAATATTAAAAAATCCACATCTGCGTATTTTAATCGATTTAGTCGTCGTAAAAGTTCTTCTGATTTCCCCGAAAACATTGGACCACAAATAACTTCAATTCATCCTTTGGGGGTAGTAAAAGCATTAGTTTTGGACATATCTTTATTTCCTAATTGTTGACATGCGGTCGTTGCCCACAGAAATATAAGTAATCGGTACGTTTAGTGTTTCAGTTAAATAATTAATATAAATTTGAGCGTTCTTGGGTAACTTATCAAATGTTTTAACCTTACTAATATCTTCTTTTCAGCCTTTAAATGTTCGATACACTGGTTTACATTGGGCATATGCTTTGTTATCTGGTAAAATTTCGTGGATAACTTTACCTAAATATTTATATGCCACACAAACTTTAATTTTCTTTAACCCACTCAATACATCTAATAATGTAAGTGCAATCTCAGTTGCACCAACAATATTAATCGCATACCTTAACATAACTAAATCCAATCAACCAATCCGTCGTGGTCTTTTAGTCACAGTACCATATTCGCTACCACGTTCTCTCACATATTGTGCGGTATCACCATAAATTTCCGCAGGAAATGGACCCGCGCCCACCCTTGATGTATATGCTTTTACTATACTTAAAACTGATTGAATTTTAGTAATACTAATCCCACTACCACTAGATACCCCAGCCACTACAGATGAAGAAGTCACATAAGGGTAAGTGCCCATATCAATATCTAAAAATGTTCCTTGAGCACCTTCAAATAAAATTTTTTTATTGCGAATGTAGGCATCGTTTAATAAATCTATCGTATTACTAATGTATGGTTTAATTTTTTGGCCTAACAAATAATACTCATCTACTAGTCGTTTGACATCATTTAAACTAAACCCAATATGCGCTAGTATGTCTTTTTTAATTTGTAAAGCTAAAGTAATCTTGTTACGTAATTCTTGTTTGTCTAGTAAATCAGAGGTACGTATCCCAACTCTTTGAATCTTATCTGCATAGCAAGGTCCAATACCACATAAAGTTGTACCAACTTTTTGATCACCCTTTAAATCTTCATAATATTTGTCTGTGGCAATATGATAATCCAAAATGATATGTGCACGATTGGATACAAATAGACAATTTTTCACACTATACCCATTTTGTTGTAAATATTCAATCTCATGAATTAATGTTTTAGGGTTGACAACCACCCCATGACCAATTACTACTTTTTTATTTTTTTTAAAAATACCAGACGGAATTAAACGTAATTTATATTTTGTCCCATTAATAACAATGGAATGACCTGCATTATCGCCACCCTGAAATCGTACAATGTAATCATATTCATCCGCTAAGATGTCAGTAAATTTACCTTTACCCTCGTCGCCATATTGTGATCCAATAATTAACATACATTGTTTATTTTTCATTATCTGTTCCTTGAACTACCGCACTAATTTAAAATTCGCTTTTTTGCATCTGTTTTAACGTTGGCAAAAATTTTCATAAAAATAGACCGTGATTCATCTATTAAAAATATGTATGTATTGATACGGATTAAGGTTTCATCAATTTGCAATAAATTACGTTCAACGGATCTCATTAAAGATACTGAATTTGTTTGTTTGACTTTTTTTAATAATACATTTGTACTGCGGATATATTTAGCCATTTCCACTGAATATGTATCCATTGATTGAAGAATGTCTTGAAATTCGATACGTAATTTATTTTTAATTTCATTGTCTTTGTGTTGCGGATCGTCATCGCATCAAGTGAGATAACGACCAATAAAATTTTTATATGATTCAAATAGTAATTTTAATTGGATCTCAATTACTTCTAGTTTTTGTTGAATTTCAGCAATAGTTATATTCTCTGTGCTTTTCATAATTGCCTATACATTGAAGCGAAAATGACAAACATCACCGTCTTGCACCAAATATTCTCTCCCCTCAATCCTCAACTTACCATTTTCCTTGGCGATACTTTCTGTTTTAAAATGTAATAAATCCAAGCATTTAATCACTTCTACTTTAATAAATCCTTTCTCAAAATCACTATGGATAATGCCAGCACATTGTGGTGCAGTCATCCCGTTAGTAAAAGTTCATGCTTTAACTTCAGATTTACCAAAAGTGAAATATGTTCGCAAATTAAGTAAATTATAAGTAGTTTTAATTAATTTATCTAAACCCGATTCATTAATCCCCAAATCTTGCATAAACATCTGTTTATCTGCATCTGATAATTTAGAAATTTCATATTCGATGTTAGCGGAAATGGCAACTATTTGATCGTGTCCATTTTGATTAACAAAACTAGCTAATTTTTGATAATGTGCATTTTGTTTAATATTATTGACATCTGCTTCATTTATGTTCGCCACATACAAAATAGGTTTCATTGTTAATAAATGATAATTTTTAACAATCTGTACTTCTTCTTGATTCATCGTAACCGTTTTGGCAAATTGATTGTTTTTTAATGCTTGCATAATTTGGCGACAAACTTTTTCTTCTACAGCCGCTTGCTTATCGCCACTTTTAGCTTTAGCTACTATGCGTGAAAATCTTTTTTCAATGGTTTCTCAATCAGCAAAAATTAGCTCATAGTTAATGGTTTCTACATCACGAATGGGATCCACTGTTTCATAAACATGAGTAATATCTTTTTTATCAAAACACCTCACTACATGACAAATGGCATCCACCTCACGAATACTAGCTAAAAATTTATTACCTAGTCCCTCACCTTGACTAGCACCTTTTACTAAACCAGCAATATCAACAAAAGTACAAATAGCGGGCGTAGCTTTATCAGGGTGAATTAAATCAGCTAAATCATTTAATCGTTGATCTGGTACCTTAACTACTCCAACATTGGGTTCAATGGTAGCAAATGGATAATTGGCTACTAAAACAGATGAATTAGTAATTGTGTTAAATAATGTTGATTTACCCACATTGGGTAAACCAACGATTCCAGCCGTTAATCCCATACTATTTAAAGTTTAACACTTTTAAAGCAAAATCTTTAGCAATTTTTTGAGTTTCTTCCATTTGTTCGATTGATGGTAAAAAACGAATATGAATATTTTTTTCAAAAGGTGTCATTCTTAGGTGGGTTACCATGCTAGTGAGAATATTTTGTGCCTCTCCACTTCATCCGTAAGAACCAAACACCAAAACTAATTTTCCTTGAGTATTAATGGCATCAATATCATTGAGTAAATGAGTAATTGGCGGTACAGCATTTTTATTAATTGTGGGGCTCCCAATACAAAAAGCTGTCGCTGAATTCATTAATGAATTCAATAGACTAGCATCATAATTATTTACATCATAAATATTAGTTTCAATTTCAGAATTAACAGATTGAATACCTTTTTGAATAATCTCAGCTAGTTTTTTAGTATACCCATAAGCTGATGCAAAAAAAATGGGAATAGTGACTTTTTTTACTGCAGGTTTGCTCCATTCACGATACTTATCAAATACATATTTATACAAATGGTTTGGTGTTAATATGGGTCCGTGACTTGTGCAAATATATTGACAGTCAAGTTTACTCAATTTATCTAGACCGTTGTTTACATGTTCTTTAAAAGGACTAAAAATTACATCATAATAAAACTTCATCGCAATTTTGTATGCATCAGAGTATGTAATAGAATTATCCATCATTGACGGCTCACAATAGTGTGCACCTAAAAAATCACAGGTGAACACCACTTTATCTTCCTTTACATATGTGAACATAGAATCTGGCCAATGCAGAAAGGGAGCATTAATAAATTGCAATTGTTTATTCCCCAAAGATAATGTATCACCGTCTCTTACAATATGAATATTTAATGGTAATTTTGTAATCTCTTTTAAAAAGATACTACTAGATGGCGAACAATAAATTTGTATATTGGGGGCTTTTGTTAATAATATTTGCAAAGCACCTGTATGGTCCGGTTCACAATGATTAACAATTAAATAGTCAATTTTATTTAAAGGTACCACTTCTTCAATATTTTTCAAATACAAATTTGTAAAATGCTCATGACATCCATCTATTAATGCTATTTTGTCACCTTTAACTAAAAATGAATTGTAAGAAGTCCCATATTCTGTGCGCATGATGATATCAAAAATACGCATGTTGGGGTTGAGAACACCTACCGAATAGATGTTTTTAGTAATATGAAACATATTTAACTTTTATTAAATTGACTTTTGTCTGCACCACAAATTGGACAGATTCAATCGGCGGGTAAACTATCAAATGTTTGTTTTTCTTTTTCTTCATCATATGTATATCCACATAAAACACATTTATACTTGGTCATGTCATTCTCCTTAAAATATATTAGCTAGTATGACTAATATTTTTCAAGTTCAATTATATTAAACGTTTTTTATCTTCTAAGTTAAAAAAATGTAGTATCTAAACTGCCCCCAAATGTGATTATTCACATTTGGAGGCGGGTTTATGCCTAGACACATAAAATTTGTAAACAATCGTGGCGACAAATCAAAAATCGTAATAAATAAACAACCATCTTCACCAATACAATTTAAAAAACTTAATATTATCAAGTCAATTAAAGATTTAACCATTCCACTAAATGCATGCATTAAACAATCAAACATGAACAAGCTACAAAAGTTTGCGAAAGAGAATAACTTATTAGTATCATAAGGTGGTTGATCGATTAGTAAAAGACTGCATCTAAGTAATACAAAATACTATATTGAAAAATTTGCAACAGAAATGAAGCAAAAGAATAATGGTCAAATATCGGTATTAAGGGGCGTATGGATTCTGCTCAAAATAAGCTTCGCTTAATTGGAGAAAGAGTGCGGGTGTTCTAGTGTGGGGTATAATTTATGAGCATGAAGCAAGTAAAAATTACTAAATACAATAAAGATCCAAAGCGTGCTGGCGATGAGATTGTTGTTGAAATTCAGCCAACAAGAGGACCAAAGGTTCCTGAGTGGTTTAAACCTTTTGGTGAAGCAATTCTTCAACAAGGTAAACGCTTAGATAACATTGATGCTCGTTTAGATAAACTTGAAAAGAATGATCAAATTATTTTTGACATTCTTGAAAGAAACAATCTAAAATAGCTCGCTTTTAAAGGGGTAATGCTTAAAGAACTGACCTTGTAGGTTGGTTCTCTTTCTTTTAATTGTGACCTTAAAACCTAATTTATTTTTACTCCATATTGTAAGGCTCCTAAATTCCAATTGCAAGAACAGCACTAAATAAAAAGTCCATAAGGGCCCTAAATGTAATTATGTTTTGACAAAAACAATTATGAATGGTTCCTATGAACAACAAAAATTATAAACATATAAAGCGGAACATTAAGATTAAGAATTTTTAGCAAACACAGGAATTTATTAATTAAGTTAGTTTAAAAATTAATGAAATAAAAATTTATGGCGTCACGTCTTGGTAAGTGGCTCCTGCTCACCAACTTGAATCAAACCACGTTGGTCAACTAGAGTCATATCCATATATTATGAAAGCACTATCAACAGTATGATTATTGAAAGTTGAAGACCATATCGGTAATGAGCTATCGTAGTTTGGTAAGTAAATTTTTGATAAATCATTTAATGATATGGCATAAAAAGTATAATGAGCAATGAAAACCGACTCTGAAGTCGTCATCCCGCTAATTGTAAATATTGTATTTGACAAATCTAATTCATCTAATCCAGATAAGTTGGTGGCATCAAA
Source organism: Mycoplasmataceae bacterium (assembly GCA_031275175.1). GTDB lineage: Bacteria > Bacillota_I > Bacilli_A > Mycoplasmatales > Mycoplasmoidaceae > Malacoplasma_A. The sequence continues at coordinate 11,131 of JAISPD010000010.1, read as the reverse complement.
AGTATAATAGGCAGTGTAAACATCACCCGAGGTCATGTTATTAGCTGCAAATACTGTGTTTGACAAATCTAATTGAACTAATCCAGATAAGTTGGCGTATGAAAAAGTATAATAGGCAGTGTAAACATCACCTGAGGTCATGTTATTAGCTGCAAACATCGTGTTCGACAAATCTAATTGAGCTAATCCGGATAAGTTGGCGTATGAAAAAGTATAATAGGCAGTTCGGTTTGTACCTATTGTTGCAAAATCCACGCCAAATAAATTTAATTGAATACATGATGAAAAATTGCAACCATAGAACAATGTACTTGCTGATTGGCCACTGGCATTTGGTAAAAAAATTAAATTACTTAGATCAATTTTTTGAACCTGAAATTCATTAAAAATTTGGTGGTTAAATTTACAACTGCCTCCAACATATTTGATATTTGTCCGGTTGGAAAAATCTAATACATTAAAGGCACTTAAAATACTAGGGTTTTGTTTCACTTGTTCAGAAAATCCCATAAGTGTATCATTGGTATTATCAGTTGTATCAAAAACAAAGTATTCAGAAGTTAAAGGTATGGGATTTTCTATAAGATCATAGATATCTACAACATGGTAAGCAACATTAATACCATCAGTAGCAGTAATATGTAAATCCTCATGGTAATCTAAATTTTTTGTGGCTTTAATAGATAATAACGTTGCGATACTAGTATCATATTTAACCCCATCTATTTTACTAAGACCATCCCAGCTAATGTCATAACCATTGATCGGAAATGCCTGTAAAATAATTTCGTCACCAGCTTCTTTGAGCAGACCATTCGCAGTATTTTTTATGACCGTAATTTGAAATTCTTTAGTGGGGGTAGGGTTTGGTGGCGTATTATTTTTACTTCATATACTATAACCGATACCAATTCCAGCACCTGCTCCTACCATAATTAATCCACATGATAAAATTCCAAAAATCACTTTATTTCTATGATTTCGTTTTCATTTTGAGTGCTGTTGATTAGAATTTTTGTTTTTCATATTTATTTTCTTTCTTAGCAAGTGTTCAATTATAATTTTTCATGACGATCGGTATATCGTTGGCATCCTTACGGGCTTTTTTATTTTAATCTAATTATTGCCACTTAATTTATTTTCACTCCATGAGATTTTACTTTTTAAAATTCTCTGTAATAAAAAATTATTTAGCTAAGCTAGCTACACCATATAAAGCAGCATCATTGCCTAATCCTGCCTTGATAATTTTGACGTGTTCAAAAGACGATACTGGTTTTTGAGCCAATTTCATCATTTTTTGTTTGAGATTCTGTACGTCAAAATTTTTATCTTCAGTTATTTTTCCCCCAAGCACTACATAAGAGGGGTTGAAAAGATATACATAGTTCATTATCCCTTTAATGATACCATCTAGTCAACGGTCCACCTCTCGCTTAATGTTTACATTGGTTTTAGCTAAGGCCAAACAATCTTCTCCTGTTAGTTGTTTCCCATAGACTTTTTCACAACGCACAATTAATGCTGGAACACCATAATGCATTTCATAAAAATGATTGTTGATAAGCATTTGCCCGCATTCACCAGAAGCATAAGTAGCACCCATATAAATTTTGCCATCAATGATTGGGCAACCCGCAATACCTGTACCAATTGCCATAACTATTGCATTTACTTTATGTGTTTGTTTTAAGCTACCAAATTTTAACTCCCCTTGTGCTGCAGCTTTCACATCATTCATAATATACAAGGGTAATTTACAATATTTATTGAATTCAGTTTTAATGTGCATTCCTTCATAACCTTTAAGGGTGTGATTGGGTGATAAGACTACATGTTTGTCTGTGTCAATGATACCTACCATTGTAGAACACACACAAGTAATATCCTTATATTTAACTTTCATTTCTTGAGCAAATTTAGCCATGCTTCATACAATTTCTAACCCAGAATGATGCTGAGCGTGTGTTGCATATCTGCCCTGTTTTAAAATTTTATATCGTCGTTTATCAAAAAGTGCTCACTTAATAAATGTGCCACCCATATCCATTGCTAATATTTTCATAATGTTCCCTTAAATTTGATTATTCCTATTTATATTTATTATAAGAACCTAAAAATTTTATTTTTTCAATAATAGTGTTTTGAATTTGTTGATAACCTAACGGTAAATAATTGCGAGGGTCATAACCGTGTGCTTGTTTATACCCCCCACCAGTAAAATATTTTTGTAATGCATCACTGAAGCTAGTCATTAATTCAGTACCAACATTAAACTTACATACACCTAATTTAATAGCTTTTTTGATTTGATCTTGGGGGATCCCACTGCCCCCATGTAACACTAATGGCATATTTGGTAATGCTTGATGAATTTCTTGCAAGCGTTGAAAATTTAAACCTTCTCAATTTGGTGGATATTTACCGTGTAAATTACCAATACCCGCGGCTAATGCGTTAATCCCGGTTTGAGCCATTAATTTGCATTCTTCTACTGTAGCTAATTGCCCCTGGATATTAACATCTTCTAATTTACCAAGCACCGTGCCTACTTCACATTCTACACTAATGTTTTTTTTATGTGCTAAAGCCACAATTTTTTTTGTGCATTTTAAATTTTCTTGAAGCGCCAATTTGCTCCCGTCATACATTACAGAAGTAAAACCGCTTTGAATAGCTTGCAAAACAACATTGTATGATCCGTGATCTAAATGAATCGCAACTGGTATTTTAATTTTGTAATGGTTTAATATATTTTTAACTAACAATACAAAGTCTTTTGGATCCGCAAAACCTTGTAATGCTTTTTCAGAAACAGCCACAATAATGGGAGCACAAGCCTGATTAGCTGCAAGAATCACAGCTTTAGTCATATCATAACTAATCACATTGGCATGCAAAATAGCATAATGTTTTTTTAATGCTTGCGTAAGTATTTGATTTATATTAACTAACGACATGTTTATTTTTTTCAAGTATGGGGTAAGACAATTTTAGGTTGTTTAACACCATTTGTATAATTTCCACTCTCTCAGTCTTCAATCAATTGATCAAACTGATGTATATTGTAATTAGTTTTTGATAAACGATTATCCACAGCCTTAATCATCACTTTGTTGCCACCTTTATATTTGGTGGTGATAAACGTATCTACGATTGCTTGCATCAAACCTTCTCCCACTATATTACCACCCATACCAACTATGTTGCAATTATAAAATTCACGTGCTTTACGTGCCACTTCTGGGTCACGCACTAAACATACTCTCGTTCCTTTAGTTTTTTGTGCGGCATTAGTAATACCTACCCCAGTGCCACAAATCACAATACCAATTTCTGCTTGTTTAGTGACTACCTGTCTAGCCACCTCAAACCCATAAATATCATAGTGCGTGCGTGCGTCACTATAAGTGCCACAATCGATCACCTTGTGTCCTTTACTAGTTAAATACTTCACTAAATTATTCTTAGCGTTTATAACGATATGATCACAGCCGATCGCAATCTTCATATTTATTGTCCCTCCGTTAATGTATTTAACATGTCAATACGTACCTTATGTCTGCCGCCTTCATACTTAGAATTAATAAAAGCCATAATCATATTTTGAATTTGGTGCAATGTAGAAATTTCACCACCAAATGATAAAACGGTAGCGTTATTATGTGCACACGTCATGTGTGCTGAATGTTCATCAGCAATTTGTGCAACGATAATCTTAGGTGTTTTTGCTATGTACATAAATGGCATAATCCCATAATCATCAATCGCAATCCCGCGTTCTACTTTGCCTTTTTGAATATTTCTTACTAATAACTCACAATTCTCCACCATGTCGCTAGAAGCATTTAAAATAAAACACTTATGATTTAAATTAGTAATTTTTTTTTGAATTTCTTTCAAATAATTCTTATATTTATCACTTGATATTAATCCGATAGTCATTCAATCTCCTTATCTTTTAAATGCCAAAGTATCTGATGGCGCCTTTATTAATTCTACAAGTTCATCATCTAATTTCATCAATGAAATTGACATTCCCGGCATATCAATCGCCGTCATGTAGTTCCCCACATTGGTTGTCACAACACTAATATTTTTACTTTTAAGAATTTCTTGCACCTTGCGATTAACAATATATAACTCCATTAACGGAGTAGCACCTAGCCCGTTTACTAAAACCGCTACTCGATCATTGCTTTGAATGTTTAAATGCTTAATAATCGCATCTAACATTTCCATCACAAAAGTATCAACAGGTTGCATTTGCGTGCGTTTGACACCCGGTTCTCCATGAATACCTAGACCCATTTCTACTTCATTATCTGCTAAGGTAAATCCTTTATGACCAATAGCGGGTACAATACAGGCATCTAAACCCACTCCGTATGTGCCCACATTCTTAATGGCTTTTTCTGCAAGAGCTTTCACCACTTCTAACGATGCTCCTGTTTGAGCTTTTGCTCCTACAACTTTATGTACCAAAACACAACCCGCAATACCACGCATTCCTGTGTCTGCTTTGTTATCTACTAAAGATACATCATCAGCTACAATAACATAATCGACAATCTTATTTTCAGATTTTGCCATTTCGGCAGCCATCTGAAAGTTCATAACATCTCCCGTGTAATTCTTAATAATTAATAAAATTCCTTGTTCAGAATCACATGCATTGATTGCAGTTTGCACCATATCTGGTGTGGGTGAAGTAAAAATAGATCCCACTACCGCTGCTGTTAACATCCCATCGCCGACATAACCAGCGTGGGCTGGTTCATGTCCACTACCTCCACCCGAAATTAATGCTACATTCTTTTTATTAAAAGTTTTGGAATAAATAACATTGTAGTTTGCTACTTTTGCTAATTTACTAGGAGCAGCAGCTACGATGCCTTCTACCATTTCTTCTACTATGTTATTTACATTATTAATTAATTTTTTCATATTTTTGTTGCCCTTTGTTTTTATATTATTTTAGTTGTTCTTCGTTATCAATCATATCAACATCAAGTGGTGCGTTAGACATATCACCTATATTATTATCCGCGATAAAAATTGTTATGGATTGAATTTTTTCATTTTCTTCCACATTCATCAATTTAACGCCTGAAGTGCTTCTGCCAATTTGTCTTAAAGTAGTTAAAGAAAAACGAATCACTTTACCTGTAGAAGTAATCATCAATGCATCTTCATCCCCCTTGACAGCACCTACATAAATTAATTTACCTGTTTTGGGGGTTACTTTTAATGTACGTACTCCTTTTGCATGCCGTTTGGTTAAACGATATTCTTCTACTGGTGTTAGTTTACCTATACCCTTAGCTCCAACTGAGAAAATTAAATTACCGTCGGCTGAATTAGATAATCCTACCACAACATCTTTTGCATCTAATTTAATTCCGTGAACTCCGGCTGCATTTCTGCCCATTGAACGTACTTGATCTTCATTAAAACGCACCATATTCCCATTAGAAGCACCAATGTATATTTCTTGACTGGCACGTACTTTAATTACTTTAAATAATTTATCACTCTCTTTTAAAGAGATGGCAATTTTCCCAGAACGATTAATTCTTTCAAATTCTGCTAAATTGGTTTTTTTAGTAATACCTTTTAAGGTAGCAAAAAATAAAGCAGCGTTTTGATAGTCGTCTACAGACAGAATTGACAATATTTTTTCACCTTTTTCAATGTTAATGATGTTAATAGCAGGAATTCCTTTGGCTTGTCTACTCCCCCGCGGCACTTGATGCCCGCGCATACGATAAACTTTCCCAGCATCAGTAAAGAAAAGTAAATCGGTGTGTGTAGATGTAGCAATAATTTTTTCCACATCGTCATCGTCGTGTGTTTGCAAACCTATAACACCCACACCACCCCTTTTTTGAACACGATAGGTATCAATTGGCAAACGTTTTAAATACCCACGAGAAGACATTGTTACAATGACATCTTCAACTGGAATTAAGTCTTCATCATCTATATCAGCAACTGCTGAAATGTCAATAGTGGTTTTTCGGTCATCGCCAAAACGTTTAACTAATTTGTTTAATTCTTCTTCAATGATAGCAATTTTACGATCATAATTATTTAATATTGCAGTTAAATCAATAATTAATTGTTTCAATTGAGCTAATTCATCTTCAATTTTTTGTATCCCTAAATTATTTAAAGCACCTAAACGCATATCAGAAACTGCTTTTGCTTGAATCTCGGTTAGTTTAAATTGACTGATTAAATTTTGGATGGTTTCTTCGTTATTTTTAGAGCGGCGAATTGTTTGGATTACTTCATCAATATGACTAACCGAAATATGTAAGCCTTCTAATATGTGTTCGCGTTCTTTGGTTTTTTTAAGATCGTAATTTACACGACGAGTCAAAACATTCACTTGATGATCAATGTAAATTTGTAACGCCTCTTTAATGTTTAATATTTTAGGTTCGCCACCTACTAAAGCTAACATGTTAACGCTGAAGTTTGTTTGTAATTGTGTAGCTTTAAATAGTTGGTTCATCAACACTTCTGGTACGACATCTTTTTTAGTCTCAATAATGAAACGTAATCCGTTACGTGTTGGCCCACCCCCCAAATTAGCAATCCCATCTATTGCTCCAGAATTAACTAATTCGGTAATCTTATTTTCTAAATTTTCAGTGGTTACCATGTATGGTATTTCAGTAATTGTAATTAAGGATTTACCATTAGATAATATTTTGTATGAATATTTAGATCTTAAGGTAACCGAACCTTTACCGGTATTAAAATAATCATCAATCCCGCTGCCACCAATAATTTCAGCACCAGTAGGAAAATCTGGGCCTTTTAAAACCATTTTAATCTCACCAATGGTGCACTGAGGATTGTGGGCAATTAATTTAATTGCTTCTGCTAATTCCGTTAAATTGTGTGGAGGAATGTTGGTGGCCATACCAACCGCAATTCCACTAGATCCATTGGCCAACATGTTGGGGAACGCTGCCGGTAAAACACTTGGTTCTCTTTCACTACCATCATAATTATCTACAAAGTCAACGGTATTTTTTTCAATATCCGTCATCATGGTATCAGCTAACTTAGATAACCTTGCCTCTGTATAACGCATAGCTGCAGGGCTGTCCCCGCCGATTGAACCAAAATTACCATGTCCATCTATGAGAGGGTAACGCATGGAAAAATCTTGTGCCATACGTGCCATGGTATCATAAGCCGCTGTATCTCCGTGAGGGTGATATTTACCAATCACTTCTCCCACTAGTCTAGCTGACTTTTTGTGAGGTTTGTCACTTGTCATGCCTAAAGCATATGCTGCATATAAAACTCGGCGATGCACTGGTTTAAAACCATCACGTGCATCGGGCAAAGCTCGTGCCACGATGACACTCATTGCATATTCTAGAAACGAAGTTTCTAATTCTTTAACAATCGCACGATCATTAAGTTTGGTTTGTTTTAATGTTTCGCGAATTCCCTCAACGGTTAAATTTTTATCACTCATAAATTCCTTGTAAACTAAATATCTAGATTCTTCACATATTTAGCGTTTAATGCAATGAAATCTTTACGGGGTTGTACATCATCTCCCATTAAGAATGAAAATGTCTTATCTGCTTTAATTGCATCATCAATAGATACACGATGTAAAATACGATTGGTAGGATCCATTGTGGTTTCTCACAATTGTTGAGCATCCATCTCTCCTAAACCTTTGTATCGTTGAATTGTATATTTACTATTACCTAATTGTTTTTTTAATTCTTCTAGTTCTTGATCGCTATAAGCATATTTAGTAATTTTACCACTAATGAATTTATATAAAGGTGGTTGCGCAGCATAAATGTGTCCTTGTTCAATTAGTGGCAACATATACCTAAAAAAGAAAGTTAACAACAAAATGCGAATGTGTGCACCATCGACATCAGCATCAGTCATGATGATAATTTTGTCATAACGAATCTTCCCCAGACTAAATTCGGGATTCACTCCCGCACCAATAGCTGTTATGAGCGACATGATTTCATCATTTTCAAAAATTTTATTCGTTTTTGCTTTTTCTACATTAAGGATTTTCCCTTTAAGGGGCAGAATGGCTTGGTATTCATGTGCGCGTCCTTGTTTAGCTGAACCACCTGCTGAATCCCCTTCTACAATGTATAACTCAGTTACGGTATTATCTCTTAATTCACAATCTGTTAATTTACCCGGTAAAGAACCAGAATCAAATGGTGATTTTCTGCGAGTAGCTTCTCTTACTTCTTGAGATTTACGCCGCGCTTCTTGAGCAAGTAATACTTTTTTAACAATGATGTTGGCTTCGTCAGGATTTTCCAACATAAACTTATCAAAAATATTGGAGGTAATTTCATTAACTAGTGGTCTTACTTCAGAATTACCTAATTCTCCTTTGGTTTGACCTTTGTATTGTGGATTGGGGTGCTTAATTGAAATGATTGCTGTTAAACCTTCCAGCACATCATCTTTAGTAATTTTTTCATCGCTTTCTTTTATAAATTTTTTCTCTATCGCGAAGCGGTTAATAATTTTAGTAATCGCTAATTTAAAACCTTCCTCGTGTGTTCCGCCTTCTGTGGTATTAATGTTATTACAAAAAGAATAGGTGGAAGGCACATATGTTTTGTTGTATTGAAAAGCAACCTCTACTTTAATGTTGTAAATAGTCTCTTTACCTTCAGCGGGTGCTTTTACCGCTTTTTCTTGTTCGCCATATACAATGGTGGGGGTTAGGGTTTCTTTTTCTTTGTTTAAATCCAAAATATATTGTTTTAAACCACCTTCATACATTCACTCATCTTTAGTATTTAACATTTGATCGTTAAAAACGATTTTAACACCCTTGTTTAAATAGGCTAATTGTTGTAAACGGTTAGCAATAATAGAATGGTCAAAATTAAAGCGTTCCATAATTGTAAAGTCTGGTAAAAATTCAATTGTGGTACCTGTTCTTTTGTCGGTCACCGGACCAATAATTTTTAAAGGTTCAACAGCATGACCATTTATTGGATCGTGATATTTATCTTTATTGTCAAATTTAATAAAATAAATTTGGTTGTTGCGACAAACTCATACTTTCATTCATAAACTTAAGGCATTAACAACCGATGCTCCAACACCATGCAAACCTCCAGAAACCTTGTAGGTTTCATTATCAAATTTACCACCAGCGTGTAGTTCACACAGGGCTGTTTCCACTCCAGACAATCCATTATCTTGAATTTCTACTGGAATGCCTCGTCCGTCATCATCCACAACGATTGTACCTTCAGAAGTTAAAGTGACAATTACTCTTGTAGCAAAACCCGCCATCGCTTCATCAATAGAGTTATCCACAATTTCTCAAACCATGTGGTGCAAACCTTTGGAGTTGGTGTCACCAATATACATCCCAGGACGTACACGTACGGGTTCTAAACCTTTTAAAATTTTTATTTTATCATATGTATTGTTGACTGTTTTGTTGTCCATAAATTAATATCCTTTGGCTTGAATGATGTACTGTTTGTTTTGAACAATCACCAGATCTCCGCTGCGCATTTTTTTCCCGCGTCTGTTTTCTATTTTCCCATTTATTAAAACTTCATTTGTGGATAAAAATGTTTTTGCCTGCCCGCCGTTAGTTATGATTTTTGAGTATTTTAAAAAACAACCAAGCGTTATAAAATCAGTGTTAATAATAATAGGAGTTGTCATCATTTAGCGCTCGCATGTTTAATGAAAAAATTATATTAAATTAATAGGCAAAATGATTAAAAACTGCTTATAAAAAATATGGATAAATTCCAATTGCAAGTGCAATACTAAATAAAAAAGTCCATTAAGGACCTTAAATATAATTATGTTTGATAAAAACAATTATGAAAGGTTCCTATGAACAATAAAAATTATAAACATATATCTCACGATGAAAGAATTTTAATCGTTGATGACTTTAATAATGGGTTGTCAATATTTCAAATAGCTAGAAAACGTAACCGAAATAAAACTACTATCTCTAGGATGCTAAAAAGTCTTTTTAATGGGTAACCTCATCCTGAAGTGTATCCTAAAAAGTGAGTATTAATTTACACATGCCAACCGGATGGCAATCCATGACTTATTGCAAATGATAGTGCATCAGATGAACCCCAAGAACCTGTACTAGAAACTATTCCGCTATCATCCCAGTCTCCAAATATTTCAGTTGCTTCTGAATCCCAATTTGGTTGCTGATTTCAACCTTCAAAAACTAATTTGGCGAAATTGTTTGTATGAAAAAAAGCATATTGACCAACGCTTTCTACTGAATTCTTAATTATTAAATTTTCTGTAAAATTATCATCTACAAAGGCTTCAGAACCAATGTGTTCAACATGATCACCAAATCTTAGTCTTCCATAAAAATTGGAGCATTGATAAAATGCACTATTCCCTATTGAGATGACACTATTAGGAAAAATTAAATCTCCAGTTAAGGCATAGCATTGATAAAATGCACTATCCCCAATTTCTTCTATGTTATTACCAATTGTTAGTGTTCCAAATAAACATGCGTAGTCCGCAGCAGTGGAAAATGCATCATTATTAATTTTCGTAAGTTTGTAAACAGTTGTGCCATCTTCCCCATAAACTGAATCAGGAATAACAAAATTATAAGCAGCAAATTCTACATCGCCGTTAACTCTTTCAATGCAAGCAGTAGTCCCATCTTCGTTAATGCCTAATTCAAGATGCCCTGGTAAATTTTCGTGTCCCTTCCAATCAGATCCATCCCATTTACCAATGTAATCAGTTGGACTTGGGGGGGGTGTAGGTGTTGGTGTAGGTATAGGATTATTGCTACCACACGATGCAATTGAAGTAGCAACTGTGCCCACCAATGCAGCTAAGCCAACCGTAGTAACAATTAATTTTCATTTTATTTTCATTTTATTTTCATTTTTTCTTAACTTTGTTATTATAAACTAATTAATAATTATTGTGCTGAAAAATTGTAACTATTCACCGAGCCCGAAGTTAACTCAATCTACAGCCTCTTGAATTTCTCAATCATTAATTTCATCGAAGTTTGTTCCTTTTGGAAACTTTCGTCTAATTAAACTATTAAAGTTTTCTACCCCACCTTTTTCTCACG
>JAISPD010000024.1 GCA_031275175.1 Mycoplasmataceae bacterium | reverse complement strand
CTTATCGGCTCCCCGTACCTTATCGCAGATTGGCACGACCTTCTTCGTCAATCAGTCCCAAGGCATCCACCATAAGCCCTTTGTAACTTATTATTTGTGATTGTCCTATATTGTAATGTTGGGATTTGACTCCCAACAATACGAGTTTTGATTTGATTTTCTTGTTGCTAAAATTAATTAGCAACCTAGAAAGATTGTTGATTTTATAAAATTTTCAAAGAACGATCCTCCTACATTTCTTACAGAAAGCAGGATATATATAATGGCAAAAAGTTGCTTAAATGTCAAAAAAATGTTTCTAAAATTTATTTAATAAATGTTTTGATTTTATCTATTGGTTCCTTGTTTCCTGTAGAAACGCTAATTTTAGCATGCAAATCTAATAAGCCACCATTATGAGATATTCTAATTTTAAGTATATTTTTTTATCTACAAAATAACAAATAATTTTGTTTAAGTCTACTGTTCAAAAATTAATTTGTAATTGGTAATTATTTTTTTGATCAATATTCAAGCTTTTGAATGGCAAATATTAGCACCATTCTTGTTCCATTTCTTTAATAGATACAGTTAATTTATGCAAAAATAAAGTGATATTTTATATTTACATAATATAATACTACTCATTATGACATATGCAAATAGACTTATCGAAAAAACATTAATGAAATTATCAACTGCTTATCCGGCTGTTTTAATAACAGGTTCTAGACAGGTTGGTAAATCTACTTTATTAAAACATTCAATTAAGTATAAAAATTATATTACCTTTGATGATCCTACTATTTTAAGCGAAGCACACAATGATCCAAAAGGATTTTTAAATTTTTATCAATACCCTTTAGTCATAGACGAAGTACAATATCTATCGTCTATTTTAAAATATTTAAAAATCCATATTGATGAAACCAATACTCATGGGATGTATTTTCTAACAGGTAGTCAACACTTTAATCTGATGCAAGGCGTATCAGAAAGTTTAGCAGGTAGAATTGCCATATTAGAGTTATTAGGTTTTTCTCAAAGAGAAAAATTTAGTATTAATCGTATTGACCCGTTTATACCTACTAAAACATATTTACAAGCCAATATTAACTTAACAAATATTAAAGAAACACAATTATGAGAAATGATTTATCGTGGTAGCTATCCTGATGTAGTTTTAAAAAAATATGATCCTGATACTTTTTATGCCAATTATGTTAAAACTTATATTGAAAGAGATGTACAACAAATCATTGGTATTACTAATCAGTTTAAATTTATCAAATTTTTAACTATTGTAGCTTCTAGAACTGCTCAAGTTGTCAATTACCACGATTTAGCAATGGAATGCGAAATTTCTGAACCCACTGCTAAATCATGGTTATCAGTATTAGTTACTAGTAATTTAATATATCTTTTACAACCATATTTTAAAAATATCGAGAAAAGAGTAGTCAAAACACCAAAGATGTATTTTTTAGATACAGGATTAGCGGCTTATTTAACCAAATGAAAAAATCCAGATGTATTACGTGTTGGTAACATGAGCGGCGTCTTCTTTGAAACCTATGTAATAAGTGAAATTATTAAGAGTTATTGTAATGCTGGTCAAACTCCACCAATCTACTACTATCGTGATTCCAATCAGAATGAAATTGATTTACTATTTGAAGAAAACGGTACTTTATTCCCCATAGAAATTAAAAAGAAGTCAACTATCACAAATAAAGATATCTATAACTTTAATGTTTTATTATCAAATAAGAATGTTAATGTAGGCGCTGGGGGTGTTATTTGCACTATCGATAAATTAGCACACATCAAGAATGATTTTTTTTCAATACCGATATCTTATTTGTAAATTATTAGTAGATTGCCTATAAGTTGTTACCATTAAAATGGTATGTTTGCAATTGAAACCTAAAAGATCGACTAAATTTTCTTACTTGACAAAACGTAGCAGGGGGGGGGTATAATTCAATACATAAAAGAAGGTAAATATGGGATTATTCAATTTAGTTAAAAAAGGGATAAATAAAGCTTCAGGGCGGGTTTGTTATACTATCAATGATTTGCAAAACGCTATAAATGCAGGCAATACAATGATTGAAGCAGAAGCTAAAAATGATCGCATTTACATTGAGTTTGAAGAATTTATGAGACAAAATGGTTATTCTATTCGTAGTACAAGAGAAAAACATAAAGAAAAAACAAGACAAGGTTTAATATTAGGAATAACCTACAAACATAAATCTAAATTACAAAACATTAGAATAATTTTTTACAAGGATTAAATTTTATTGAAATAATGTAGTTTGGATGTAAAAAAATACTATTAAAAGTGCTAATTATTCTCTCAAACAAGTAATTGGTATTACATACGTATTCTTTGCAGTTAAATAAGCGTATTTAGACACTCCACTAATGATTGCTTTAAATTTGGCTGGTTTTGCACCATTATTAATCATTTTGGAAATTAATTTATCTAATTTCGATTCCCATTTTTCAATATCACTAGCTCCTAACTTGACTTCAATAATGCCTCAATCTCCATTAGGTTTTTCTACGATTAAATCAACTTCGTCGTTATCATCTTGGTTTAGATGAAATAACTTACCATCAAATGCGTTGATATAAGTTAATAAATCCCTTACGACTAATGATTCAAATAAAAAACCTAAAAACCTTAAATCATTAAGTAATGATTCATGGGTCATTCCTAATGCTGCACAAGATAACGATGGATCAATTAAACGAATTTTAGAACTCTTTTTAATTCTCAAATTTGATCGTAAATTATGAGATCAACTTGGTAATGATTCAATCAAATTAAAACGCTCTAAAATATCAAAATATTTATTTAAAGTTGGTTCTGAAATATTAGTCTCATTCATAATGGTTTTATTTTTTACGAATGTTTGATCATTTCTAGCGATAGATTTGATGACATGCAACATAGTAGTTTTATTATACTCACTAGTAGAAAATTCGATGTTTCTCTCATTGCTAACTGCTTCAATGTAGTTACGATTAAATAAACATGCTTGTTCAATGGTTTTATCTAAATTTTCTGGTCAACCTCCCCTTAAAATAAAATCAATCAAGTTACCAAGAGTTTTATTGCTTTCACCAATGATTTTTTTATGTTCAAATAGATCTTGTAATGATACAGAGCCATTTGAATCATTACTTTCATATAGAGACATTGGTCTCATTTTAAGAGAAGCAATTCTACCAGCTCCTGAATGAAAAACCTTTGTTCTTTCTGGTTTGGTTGATCCAGTCAATATAATTTTGCCTTCTCATTTATCATCTATTTTATTACGTAAAGCATCTCAAATTGATGGTAATAATTCTCATTCATCAATTGTTCTAGGAAATTCACCAATGAAAGAACGTTCAATATCTAGCTTTAATAGTTTTAAATTTTGAAAATTATTAGTAGGATCTGTAAGATTTATGTACGAATTAGATATTTGCTTCGCTGTCCATGATTTGCCACATCACTTAGGGCCTTCTAATAGAACGGCAGAAAATGTATTAATATATCGTTGTAATATTTGATCAATAATTCTTGGTTTATACAGTTTATTTTTCATATTGTATTTATATTATAATTTTAGCAAAATGTATTAAATAATTTTAGATTATTGCATATTTTTATTTTAGGTTTATTATTAATTAAACTAAACATATTACAACGACAACGTATTTATATTGTGTACACAATTTCTTATGTGGTTAAATTGCTTTAACTCCTAAGAAAAGGGGCGATCCACCCCGTTCTCGTAGGGGCACCTTGTTATGACTTAACTACAATTCTAAATGAACTCTACCTTTTATTTAAACTACGATTAAAAATAATTGCAGCTAATTGAGCGCCGACAATGGTACTCATAAGATATCAAGGAAATTGAATTCAACCAATAATTGAATGGGTACTCCACGATTCAAAAATTAATGGGGCCAAAGAACGAAATGCATTACAAGATGCACCAGTAAGCGGAATTTGAACACTCACGATTACAAACAAACCAAAACTAATGATGAATGAATTAATTAATTGACAACGAATTTTTAATGAAGCGACCTTTGTTTTTTTAACCCGTCACCCCAAAAACAAAATTAAAAAAACAAATAATCCAAAAAAAACTAATTCAATCACAAAACCCAAAAATAATGTGGCAATACCTGCACTGTCAGCCCCGTTAATATTAATTTTATCTACTCAAATATTTTCATTGAATGTGGTAACCCCTAAGAGGTTTGGATCAGTCCATTGGTTTCCAAAATTTGCTGGAGTACAACTACCAGCAATTATATAGATAACAAGCCCTGCAAAAATTGCTCCTATCAATTCTGCCATAATGTAAGTAAAAGCCTCATTATTATTAATGGATTTAGTGGTTCGCGACATTAACACTAAAGCTGGATTAAAGAGTGCACCCGCGTGCCCAAAGAAAAAAATAAGTAAAAATAATAATAAATAAATAGCAGAAAAAGATAATGAAAATTCAATTCAATATAGAAAGTTAGACGTTGTCGAAAACCAATTCCTTGAATGTGTGCCATACAATCAACATAAAAACAAAGTTGCAAAAATTAAGATAAAAGTGCCAATGGTCTCATCAACAAAACGATGACTTAATTTTTTTTGGGAAGTGAGTTTTCCTGTAATAAATTCATTAAAACTAGAATTAAATAAAGATTTACTCATATCCCGAATTATAGCAATCATTGTATAATTTACAAACCATAGGATCTAATTATTAATGAAGGCTAAAAAAGATATTTCACAAAATCATATTTTATGAAGCACATTAGCTTGAATAATAGGATTAATTTTAATTTTTGTTATTTGAACTATTCTATCAACGACGGTTTATAAGCAAAGTGGAAAATTACCGAGTGTGAATAAATGTTTTCAAGCATTTGGCGAGTTACTTTCTCAAGTATACAATTGAAGTGCAATTGGTATCGCTTTAGGACAAGCCATTGCTTGCTTTCTCGGTGCTTTTTTACTATCTGCAGGTTTTGCAATATTAAGTAGATATTTTAAATGAATTAAATACATTATGATGC
Source organism: Mycoplasmataceae bacterium (assembly GCA_031275175.1). Classification (GTDB taxonomy): domain Bacteria; phylum Bacillota_I; class Bacilli_A; order Mycoplasmatales; family Mycoplasmoidaceae; genus Malacoplasma_A. Next base: position 16,278 of record JAISPD010000024.1, on the reverse strand, counting down.
CGTTTGTCACTATTGCTAGAGCTTTCCCAACTGCAGTCTTAATTGTCTTAATAATTGTTTTTTTAATTACTGTAAAACCGCTTGTACCAATTACTGTGGCTTTTTTTGTAATCTTCCCTATGATGTATGAAGGAATTAACAATGCCATTGATAATGTGGATGGCAAACGGATTGAGATGGCTACGGTATTTAATGTCAGTAAATGAGAACAATTTAAAAATATTTATTTACCATCATCATTACCTTACATCTTTTCTTCATTCATAGCAGGGTTTGGCTTAACTTTTAAAATAGCCATTGCCTCACAATTAGTACAAAACTATATTACTGCTCAAGATATAGGTTATCCGTCCATTGGTGTGCTTATTGGCAAAGCGGTAACTGATGGTAATTACGCATCAGTAATTGCTTGAGGTATGGTAGCAATTTTGTTAAGTTTGATTATGGAATTATTGATCAAAGAGATTGGACGAATTTGTATGCCTTCAAAATATAAAGATCAACATTTAATTAGTGCTTTTTTCAAAAAAATTGGTTCCAAATCTAAGAAAGAGAATATTAATGATCGAATTTAAAAATGTCATCTTCAACTATGATCAGCATTTGGTTTTTAAAAACTTTAATGTCAAGTTCGTTAGTCAAAAAATTAATTGTATTATTGGACCAAGTGCGGTTGGCAAATCTACTTTATTAAATTTGGTTGCAAAAATAATCAATCCACTCAAAGGTCAAATTATTAATCCAGATCATAACATATCTTATCTTTTTCAAGAAGAAAGATTGATTGATGAGATTACCGTTTATAAAAATTTAGATTTAATATTGAAAAGTGTTTATCTAGACATTAACAAACGACGACAATTAATTGAAGTAGGATTAAAAAGTGTTGAATTATCTGATGTAGGTTCATGATATCCTCATCAATTAAGTGGCAGTATGAAACGACGTTTAGCATTACTACGTGCTTTTTTATACCCATCACAAACATTACTTATGGACGAACCATTTAGTGGTTTAGATATTAACATTAAACAAAAAATTACTAAACTTTTTTTAGAACTGTGATCAAAAGATAAACGAACCGTCATTTTTGTGAGTCATGATTTAGACGAGATTTTAAATGTTGCTGATTATATTTATGTAATGTCTCAAAAGCCAACAAAAATTCTAACGACGATTCCTGTTAAGATACAACATAAAAATCGCAAACTTTACCACAAAAAAATTATTGCTATAAAAAAACAGTTAATTAATTTAACAAAAAAATGAGATTAATTCTTAATAGCACTTACAGGACAACTGCCAACACATGCACCACAACCTGTGCATTTATTAGCATCAACTACAGCTTTAGTATCTACTAATTTAATTGCACCCATAGGGCAGCTTGCTTCGCATACACCACATCCAATACATACACTTTTATCAACACTTGCTTTTGACATAAACACTCTTTTTATCCTTTTGAAAATTAGATGTTCATTATATATTACTTTCTAATGGTGGCATGATTTTCTATAATTCGTCTTTCAACTTCTTTCAAATAATTATCAATTGTCCTGTTATCAGTTCCTTTAGCATTATTAAAATTAAAACGGATGGTGTACGAAATTTGTTCAGCGTTAATTTGATAACGATCAATAAATTCGTAAGAATGAATAAAATCTAGAGTATTTAAAGATGTTAATAGATTATTGATTTTTTCTAAATGATGAATCATAAATGAAACATCTTTATAGATAGGCATCAATTTACTAACATGTTCAAATTGCAAAGTTGGTTGAACATAAGTTGTTAATAGTGATTCAAGATTAATCGTCAAACAATAAATTGATTCAGCTTGTAAATCATATTTTTTAAGTTTTGATGATTTGATTAAGCCAATATAACCAATCAATTGACCATTGCATTGAATAGCTAATAATTCGTTATTGTAAAATATTTTAGATTCATTGGTTATAAAATATTCAAATTTAGCATTGAATAATTTACTAACGCTATTAGATAAAGCCTTTAATCAATTAACATTAACCAAAATTTGTGAACCAACAATACGATCAATATAAATTTTACCAGAGGCGATTATTGTTAAATTCAAAGAATGTTTACTGTCATAATATATTTTTTGTAATTCAAAAATTGGTACTAATGTAGTTTTGTATGAATCATTAAATTGATAAACTTTTAATAATTGATCAATTAAGTTCGTTCGTAAATAAGCTCGCGAAGGATGATGAGCATTTTCAATCTTAATATTATTTGCGTATTTGAAAACATTCATTTCATTGAGATCTAATTCACTAGTTAGATTGTAAGTTTTCACTTCATTGATGTAATTAGAATTAAGCAAAGCTTTTAGTTTACATAACAAGCGATAATGACAATTGGTTTGTGTTGTATTAATTTCACCAGTAATTGGTGTGGTTGGTAATTCATTGATGTCAATAAACTTTAAAACTTCCTCGCTTATATCTTGGATAGAAACAACATCTAACCTATTTAATGGTGGGATACATTGATCATCTTTAAAACGAAAGCCGTAATATTGTAAATTATCTTGAATGGCCTGTTTTGTTAGATTAATGCCAATAAAACGATTAATGAAATCATAATCCATGGGAATTGTTAACGGAACTTGTTCTTTGAAAGCAACCACTGGATAACTAATTTGATAATTAGCAAACTGTTCGCAAATCAATTTTAATGCTAACCTATTAAGATAAATACTAATTTTTCTACTAAAACGTTTAGCTGCATCAGTTTGAATATTAAGTCTAAAAGCAGTTTTACGAATATTAATAAAATTAAAATTAGCTGCCTCAATTAAAATATCTTTTGTTTCATTAGACATTCCGTATTCACTTGCACCAATAATCCCAGCAAGACCGATAGTATTTTCATCTGATTTAACAACTATGTCAGTATCAGTCAATTTATATCTTTGTTTGTCAAAACCCAAAATTTCTTCTTTGTCTTTTGCTAATTGTATGCTCAAATTGTTAGTAATTTTATCTGCATCATAAACGGCTGTGGGCACATTGGTTAGCAATGTGATGTAAGCTAATTGATCTAAAATTGAGTTGATTGGTCTAATACCATTGTTCATTAATAAAGATTTAAACAATCAATTAGATGCTTGCTGAGAAATATTCTTTATTTTAATAATGCATATACCATCAGCAATTTGGTCATCATATTGCAATTTTAGATCAAACTTAAAATTACCTTTGAATTCTTCAATTAATGGTAAAAAATAATTTCATTTAAAATATCCTGATAATTCTTGACATAAAGGTAACACACCATTTAAATCATTACGATTAGTAGGAAGACTCAAATCATAAATAGTGTCGTTTAACCCAAGATATTTATTAACATCTTTATCTCCAACTATTGCATCATCCAAAATAATGATGCCTTCGGAATCGCTTGCACTTAAAAAATTATTTAACGGCGTTAATTCACTATAAGAACAAATCATTCCATTAGAAACAATCCCCCTAATTTCTTTAGATTCAATCGTGCGTCCATCATAAAGTGTCGCACCGGTCAAAGCAACAACAACTTTTTTATGAACAGCAACATTTGCAGCCCCACAAATAATTGTATGAACATCACCGTTTTTGTCCACTTTAACTTCGCATATATGCAGCTTATCTGCATTAGGATGTTGCGTTACTTTAAGAATTTCTCCAACCACTAAATTATTAGTTATAGGATGATGGTGAATCGCTTCAACTTCTATGCCTATTGCACCACAAGCACTAATCATATTTTGGTCATCAATCTCATGAATTTTGGGCAAAAATTTACCGATTAAATATTTACTTACTAACATATTTAATTTACCCTAATTTAAATTGCTCTAAAATTCTAAAATCATTGCTATACAAATCACGAATATCATTAAAACCATATTTAAGAATGGCTAAGCGATCAACACCAATCCCAGCAGCGAGAGCTGTTTCAATATTAACATTAGCCATTTTCATTACATTCATGTGAAACATACCCGCACCTAAAATTTCAATCCAACCTGTTTGCTTACACATTGGACACCCTTTCCCGTGACATCTAGAGCATGTCATATCCACTTCAAATGATGGTTCGGTAAATGGAAAATGTGATAAACGAAAACGTGTTTGAATTTTTTCACCAAAAAGTCGTTTTAACAATGCACTAATTAGTCATTTTAAATTTTTTAAATTTAAACCGTTCCGTGCTCATACAATATCAACTTGATTGAACTGATGACTATGAGTAGCATCATCTTCATCATTTCTATAAACATTACCAAAAGTTACTATACGAATATCAGATTCTTTGTTATGATCCAATTTTTCAGCAGTTGTTGCTGTACAGTGGGTTCTTAACATGGTAATAGCATTAATAAAAAATGAGTCCTGATAACTCCTAGTAGGGTGATGAATGTCAATATTAAGATTATCGAAATTATATTTAATGGGCACAATCTCATTACCTTCAACAATTTGAAAATCTAGATTTTTAAAAAAATCTAAAATTTCGTTTGTAATCAAAGTAATTGGGGTAAGTCCGCCTTTTACTAATTTAATGTTGTCAATGTTAATATCATAATTAACAGCATGTGAATGATTTTCTTGGGCTTGTCTAATCTTTTCTAATGCAGTTTCAATTAAATCATTAATTTCTTTTTTTAAGAGATTAACAAAATTACCAATCTCTTTTTTTTGATCATTCGGAGCTAGTTTTAATTCTTGATAAATCGGTCCGAGATATTTGTTTATAAAAATATTGCGTAACTCAATAATTTGGGTATCATTACGTGCTTCTTCTAATTTATTAGATAATTCATCAAGAATTTCTTTTGTATTAATCTGTTTCATTTGAATTTTAATTAACAATGATTATAAATAACTATCGTATTAAATGAAACAGATTGTAAGAATGCATTAATTTTCGTTGCATCTAATGTATAGATATTTTATGTATAGAATAAAGTCAAATAAAAATAAGACAAGATTCGATATCAAGTGTGTCTTACAAATATAAATCCAATAATTTGATTTATTTGTAACAAATTAACAATAGTATAATATTATTTATTAAGATAACAATTTATGCAAGTATTAATTAATTTTATACAAAGTTTTTTTGGATCGGCTGGTTTGATTGTAGGATTATTCGCACTTTTTGGTTCCATTTTGTTACACCGTACTGTTTTACAAACCATTGTTTCTACTTTTACCACCATTCTAGGTTTCTTTATTCTCTCGTTAGGGGGGGCAGCAATGGGAACTGCCATGACAGATTTCAAAAATATGTTTGGCACCATTGTAGGTAGCGGTTCTAGTGGCACAGTTGCATCTAGTGATAGCTTCGCGATTGCGATGATGAATAACGCGAGTGGTATTGCCACCGTCACATCCATTATGTTATTATTATCAATTCTATTTAACTTGCTTTTAGCAGGAACGACTAGATTTAAAAATATTTATTTATCTACTCATATCGTAATGTATTTTTGTGTAGGTTTTACGGCAATGTATATGTTATGTGCACCAAATGGATATCAGGATATTGCACTTGACAAACAAGGATTGATTATTGCCATTTTAGGTGCTGGTTTTATAGGTGTTTACACTACTTTGGCTCCAAGCATTAGCACTAAAATAACTTATGAATTAATGAAAGATAAGAGTCTTAATTTATGCCACCATGGATTATTTTCATTTGCGATTGCTCAAACTGTTGGTAAGTTTTGTGGATGGATTCAAAAAAATAAATATGAATCAACAGAAAATATGCGTTTACCAAGATGAATGTCATTTTTAAGAAATTCTAATGTAACCATCATATTAGTAATGACTTTATTGTTCGCAATTATTTTCATAACTGCGTATATCAAAAGTCCAAGTGCTGCTGAATCAGTCATTGCTCAATCTCCTACTGGTCTTAATTCATTAGGCGTTGTTTTAGTTGTGGAAGCTTTTACTTTTACAGCTGGATTGCTAGTATTAATTCAAGGTATCACCATCATGGTCAATGAATTGAAAGATTGTATAAAGGGCATTTCTCAACGATTTATTGTTGGAGCTAAAATGAGTGTTGATGCTTCGTTTGTGCTTAAAACTCAACCAGTCGCTGTGTTGCTGGGTTTTCTAGCTTCATTTGTGGGGGCAATTGCCACTATGGGAATTTCTTTTGGATTACATATTGTTGATAAGTCATTATTTTCTACAATTATTTTACCTAGTGTAACTATCTTCTTTTTTCTTGGTGGTATTGCTGGTATCTTCGGTAATGTCCGTGGTGGTTTACTTGGTTGTTTGATGGCTGGATTTTTTGTTGGATTAATCGTGTCATTTTTACCAATTATATTTATAGTGGCATGAAACACATTGTCTCCACCAACAGCTTCCATTACAGATCCTACTAATGTAGCTTGATATTTTAATCCACATTATTGAAATTGAACAGGCAAAGAAGTTCCACCACCAGCGATTGCTATCAATTCGTACGGTGAATCTGATTATGTATTAATCCCGATATTTGGTTTCATTTTATATGGTACAAAAGGAATGGCAACAGTATCTGGTATCAATTCTGGCACTTTTATTATGATAGCTTTAATGGTTTTATTATGAATAATTCTCATTTTGGATGGTCAATTAAAATTGATTAAGAATAAACGAGACTTCCCACAATTATTTTATAACCACAAAATCCAAAATTTAGAAACACTAAAAAAACATTATGATGATACTTATCATGACAAAATGCTATATATTCAAGAGTCAATTAAAACACTTACAGCCAAGAAAAGCGAATTACCTGCAGATAAATTTATTCTAAAGATGAATAAATTAAAGAATAAACGTGTCAATCTCATTGATAAATATAAACGTCAACATAAATTAATCGCTACTAAATTAGCACAAATTAAGCACACTAAATAAAAAGTCAATAATCATTGAACTTTATTGTTAAGAAATTTTAATATCAAATTTTTCTTTAAATTTATTGTCGATTTTCTTAGCGTAAATACTAGCCAACCCACCCTGAGATGTCTCACGATAATCTTTGCTCATGTTTTTACCAGTTTCTAACATTGTTTCAATAATGTCATCATAATTAAAAATAGTCTTTTTATTACTTGATAATGATATTAAATCAACTGCATCTAGTGCTCTTAGAGATGCTAATGCATTACGTTCAATACATGGAGATTGTACATATCCTAAAACAGGATCACAAGTTAAACCTAAGTGATGTTCTAGTACATCTGCAGCAGAATTAAAAATTTGCGTGTTCGATAATTTTAAAAGATAGGTGTATGCGCCAGCAGCCATAGCACAAGCTACACCAACTTCAGCTTGACAACCAGCCTCTGCACCAGCAATTGATCCGTTAGTTCTGGCAATATTACCAATCAAACCTGCAATTGATAAAGCATTAATGATTTTATTATCACTAATACCTAATTGTTCTTGTGCATAACGTAAAACAGCTGGTAAAATGCCACTAGCTCCACATGTAGGAGCTGTAACTACAATTCCACCACTTGCATTATGCTCTGCAACTGCAAAAGCATACGACATTAATTTATTTCGATTACCATCAATGTGCCTGTCGTTCATTTTTTTAATTGAAATTTCAAACAAAGCCTTGGCACGGCGTTGTAATTTTAATTTACCTGGTAACACTCCTGTTGTTTTTAAACCTGATTTGATACTTTGTTGCATGACATGTCATACCTTATTCAAATGTTTTCAAAAAACATCCCGTTCGTTTTTCTTGATATAGTCTACAAGTGATAATTTTTGTGCTTTACATAATTTTAATATTTCTTCAGATTTATTTTCCTTATAAACATTTGCAAAATGGACATTTTTTTCAGCTTCCCCTTTAATTTTGATTGCGCCACCACCAATACTAAAGATCCGTGCTTTACCAATAATATCTTTGTTTCGCAAGGCTACAAAATCCATAGTATTAGCGTGTTCAATTGATACATCTGTTATATTTCAATTAATAGTAGTATTAATTGGAGCCATAGTGTGAATAATAGCTTGATCGGTAAGATGACCCCTACCAGTCAATGCTAAAGAACCATATAAAGTAACCTCAAAATGATCAGCTAATGGATGCAATCGTTTAAAATATTTAGCAGCACTAGATGGACCCATTGTATGACTTGATGAGGGACCGTGACCAATTTTATATAAACTCTTAATGGATTGCATAATAATCTTTATATCAATTTTATTTAGCTAAATAAAAATTATCTAGGCAAACTTGCGTTTGAAACAATAAGAAATGATTTTGCTTGAAAAAAAACATTGTGAAGTAAAATTATAGAGTTATTATGAAAAGAACTTATCAACCCAATAAAGCAAAACGAGCTAAGAAACATGGCTTTTTATCTAGATCAGCTACTAGCAAAGGCAAGAAAACCATTGCTCGTCGTCGACTAAAAGGTCGCCATAAATTAACAGTATCTGATGAAAAATAATCAGATTTGTATTCTAAAAAAAAATAAAGATTTTACATCGGTTATCCAAAACCATCAAGTATTTAACAATGTCATTTTTAAAATTAAAGCTAAACCTAATACGCTAAATAAATTACGTTATGGGTTAGCAGTTAATAAAAAAAATTTCCCAAAAGCTGTAACTAGAAATTTAATTAAGAGGCAATTAAGACAAATAATCCAAAAAGTTCAGCCTAAATCTATTGACATGATTATTGTGGTTAAAAGTAACTATATTAATAATAAATACATTCATAATGTAAAGTTTTTTAATGAGATATATAATCTTATTAGTTTTTAAATAATGAGTACTAAACCTGCTTTTTCTTTTTCCACTAATCCATCAACTAATGTTACAGTTAGTCCATTTTGGGTTAAACCTGCCTCTAAATCATCAGATGCTAAGAAAATAATCAAGCAAGTGTGAAAATGATTTAAATTAGCTTTCTTAGCATTTATGATGATCATGGGGTTATGAGGCTGTTTCCAAACTATGTGAGATGGTACTGTATCCACCAATTCAACTATAGGATCAGGATTAGAATTTGGTTTTCCGTTTGGACAAACTGGTGATTGAAGATACGATTTATCTGCTTCTATTGGCCAACAATATCACACTTTTTCACAATGAACAATGGCATATGGACCATTTTATGCAATCTTTGTTTTCCCCGGCGCTACTTTGGTACAAAATTTAATGTATTCACTAAATAATTGAAGGGGTGGAATGAATGCTTTGTTAGCAATTTTTGTACTATTACTTATTATTAGAATATTGTCAATCACTGTTACTTTACGTTCTACTTTGCAAAACGAAAAAATGACTGAAGTACAAGGTAAAATTTCAGAAATAAATGCTAAATATAAAGATTTGAAGGATATGGCTTCTAAGCAAAAAAAACAGCAAGAAACCATGGAAATTTATAAAAAATATAACATTAAGCCATTTGCTGCATTTGAACAAATGTTTATTACTTTGCCAATATTTCTAATCGTTTATCGAGTTGTCACTATCTTACGTCCATTAAAAGCTACAAGTTTATTTGGAATATGATCATTTGGTGTCACCCCACTCAGCCAAATATTTAGTAGTGAATTTACTCATATGGGTTGAACTTTTATTTTCTTTTTATTACTTGTGATTCCTGCACAATTTTTATCTATGAAACTACCGCAGCGTTGAGCAAAACAGCGTAACCGCAATGCGATGGCGACAAGTGACAAAGGTAATAAACAACAAAAACGTATGCGTTTATTCCAAACAATATTTTCTGGGGTGATGGGCTTTATTGTGGCTTTTTCAGCTGTAGGTGTTGGTGTGTATTGATTTTTAAATTCATTATTTTCTTTAGGCCAATCATACCTCATGCATGTGATTATTCTTCGCAACCGTCGTAAAGGTGGTAAATTAGAATCAAGACTTAAATCACTTGGTTTAGACTAATGAAAAAACATACTTGTTTAATAAATAACAAGCACTTTCTTTTTTCTAAAAAAATGGGTCAAAATTTTTTAGTTGATTTAAATGTTGCCCAGCAAATAGTAAAATTAGTTAAACCTAATAACTATGATTTGGTAATTGAAGTCGGTCCTGGCAATGGAGCGTTGACTCAATATTTAGTTAAGACTAGTAATAAAATGATTGCAATTGAATTGGATAAAAGATTAACAGAAAGTCTAAGGAAACAATTTAATCAATATAAAAATTTAGAAATTATCAATGATGATATTTTAAACGTTTCTCTATCAAATATTGCACAAAATTATCAAAATGTATTATTAATTTCTAATCTACCATATTCTATTAGCACACCTATGCTGTTACATTTTCTTAACCAAAATACAATCAATGTCTTTTATTGTATGTTGCAAAAAGAGTTAGTAGATCGTTTAATTGCAAAACCCTCTCATAAAACATATGGTGCTATATCTGTGTTGATGCAATATTATGCAACGATTAATAAAATAATGAATGTTGATGCCCAAACGTTTTTTCCTTCTCCTAAAATTTCTTCCAACTTTATTCTTATTAAAAAACATGACGATAGCAAAAGATTTGATGTAAAATGATCTAAATTTATTCAACAATCCTTCCGTTTTAAAAGAAAAATGTTATTAAATAATTTAAAATCAAATTTTGATACATTATTACTTCTAAAGACTTTTAAAAAGTTCAACATTAATCCCAATGTCAGAGCTGAGCAATTGTCTGCAACACAACTTTTTCAACTATATGAATGTTTATCCAAAAATGATGCAACTCATTAAAGCTTATGCTAAAGTTAATTTAATTTTAAAGGTTTATCCCAAAACAACCAACGAAATTAAACATAGAATTAAAAGTTTAATTTGCATATATCCAAAGCTTTACGATGAAATTTATATTAAATTTGCTTCTAAAACCGAAATTATTTTTATAAATCAAAATAAAATAATTCATATTGATAAAACAAAAATCTATTTAGCTATTCAATATTTATCAAAAATCCTAAAACGCTCAATTAATTTGTCTATCAAAATTCATAAAAAAATACCCTTGATGTCAGGCATCGGTGGTAGTGCTACTGATATTGCAGCAATTATCAAATGAATATCCAAAAAATATAAACTCATAATTACTAATACTCATTTGAAATATATAGCTAAATACATTGGAAGTGATGTTCCATTTTTTCTATCAGGACACTCTAAAGCATGAGTTAGTAACTATGGAGAAATTGTCAAACAAACAAAACAAAAAATTCCAAGGTTTGATTTGATTTTAACAAACATCAAAATTGCCACAAAATGTGTATATGCTAAGATGAACAAAAATTATCAATCATTGGTTAACATTAAACAAGCATGTAAATATCTCAATTTTCGTCCTTGAAATTCAAACATTGTTTACAATGACATGTGACAATTCGCTAATTCAATCGATAAAAAACTTGTCGCAGCGTTTCAGAAATTAAATACAAATCATAATCTAATTCTGTCTGGCAGCGGTGGTTCATTCATTGTTATTAAATAATAAATAGATGCTTACCATCTATAAACATGAAACATATAATTAAAGACATGGCAAAAATTTGTTTTAAACATAATTATCATACCCACACTACTTATTGTCATCATGCTAAAAACACGATTGAAGAAAATATTAAATTCGCTATCAAACAAGGATATCGTACAATTGGTTTCAGCGAACATGCTCCATTAAAAGTACATCGTCATTTTCGTATGAATTTAGATGAATTGCAACCTTACATAAATGAAATCAAATTTTATCGTCAGAAATATCGAAGCAAAATTAAAATTTTAATTGGTTTGGAAGCTGAATATCACCGTAGCCAATATAAATTTTACAAACGTTTAAGAGAACAAGTTGATTACATGATTTTAGGTAATCATAATATTGGTAACCCACATAAATCACGCGATCTAAAAAGCGTTAAATTGCTAAATTTAGATATTTATGGTGAACAATTAGAAGATGCATGCAAAAGTGGTTTATTTTCAGCCATTGCTCATCCTGATTATATTTTTACTTTTTATCATAGTTGAGATGAAGATGCTATTCGTCTATCTAATTTAATAATAGATTGTTCATTAAAATATGACATCCCTTTAGGATTTAACATAAATGGATTACTTGTTAAAAAAAATAAAATGCAATATCCTAATGATTATTTTTGAAATATGGTGTCAGAAACTAAATGTAAGGTTTTAATAGAAGCTGATGCTCATGAAGTAGATACTTTAGGTAAGGCAGCTGTAAACAAAGCAAAAAATTTAATTAAAGAATGACATATTACTAAGAATGTTATTAACGAACTAAAAATTAAATAGTATCTTAGATCGCCATACCTTTTTTAAATTGTGAATTGTATAGTTCAGCATAGAAGCCATTTTGTTTAATTAAATCATCATGTTTACCTTGTTCTACAATCTGACCTTGTTTAATTACTAAAATATTATCTGCATTTTTAATAGTTGACAATCGATGTGCAATTACAAATGAAGTACGTCCTTTCATTAATTCATTCATAGAATTCTGAATTTCAATTTCTGTTTTAGTGTCAACGGACGAGGTTGCCTCATCTAAAATAACAATCCGTGAATTTGATAAAAATGCTCTAGCAATAGCTAATAACTGTCGTTCCCCTTGAGATAAATTACCTCCATTGTCTTCTAACACAGTGTCATAACCATTTGGCAATTGCATAATAAAATAATGAGCATGCGCCATTTTTGCTGAATTAATAACTTCTTCCCTGGTTGCGTCTAATCTACCATAGTGGATGTTTTCATAAATAGATGTGCTAAATAAATAAGTATCTTGTAATACCATTGTGATGTTTTTCCGCAAACTTTCACGTTTAATTTTATTAATGGAAATTCCATCAATTCTTAGATCCCCTTTAGAAATGTCATAAAATTTAGTGATTAAATTCACAATAGTAGTCTTACCGGCACCTGTGGGGCCAACTAAAGCTACTATCTGATTAGGTTTAACATAAAAATTAATGTTTTTTAAAATTGGTTTATCAGGAACATATGCAAAATCCAAATGTTCAGCCTCGACTAATCCATATACTTCTTTCAACTCTTGCGCATCTGGGTCATCATGTTCTTCTTTTTCCTTAATAACTTGTAAAACTCTTTCTGCTGATGCAACCGCAAGAAATAGCGAACCCAAAGATGAAACTAATTGATTAATGGGCGAGTTTAAATTCCGCGCACATAAAGCAAAAATAATGAGTAAAGATGTTTTCCTAATAACTTGTACATATGAAGGATCAATGTCATATTGATAAATTCATGCTGGTGGATCAAAATGAATCAATCCTCAATTAACTCCAATTCAACCTTCATCATGGGCACCACCTTTAAATAAACCAAAAGCCCCAATCGCTGCTAAAGTGACAAAAGACATATTATTCATAAAAATGAAAATTGGCATTAACATGTTAGTAGTAGCCTGTGCAACAATAGAATTATTAGTCAAGTCTTTATTTAATTTCGCAAAATTAGCTTCGGTTTCATTTTTCATTTTGAATAATGAAATAATTTTTAATCCTGAAACGTGCTCTTCAATGAAACCATTTAAAACACCTAAACTATTTTGTTGCTTACTAAAAAAGGGACGTACTTTCTTCATGATGTTAATGTTAAGAAAAAGAAATATAGGAATTAAAATGATTGCAAAAATTGAAAGCACCGGATTAATAAAAAGCATTAAAATGAGCATCGTTGAAATCATAAAAATTCAATAAAAAAAATTCCCTAAATATTGCGAAAGTGCTTGACCAATATTATCAACATCATTAATCGTTCTAGACATGATGTCTCCTGAAGGGGTTCGATCAAAGTAACTAATTGGTAATTTACTTAATTTAGTAAATACCGTTTCACGTAATGTATAACTACCACCTTCTGATAATTTCAATAACAAGTATGACTCTAATCAATTGAAAGCATTTGAAATTAAATATGTAATTAATAATCCTATACAAAACCATACGAAAGAAATCAAACCAAAAACACTATATGGAATAGGAGAAGATGTAGTCTGACTGGCATAAATAATTGCAGATGGGATAATAAATTTAGAATAAACATATCCATTTAATAAAATTGCTGAAGTAGCTGCTACTCCACCTATTAAAGATAAAAATATGGCAACAAAGAATAACTTTTTATAGTTGTGATAATATAACGATAATTCACGAATCGTCTTTTTAATATTAATAGATTTACTAGAAAGACTTTTTATTGAGTTTTGACCAATCATTGGTGGCATTATTTTAATCCTCCACTACCTAATTGTGACTCGACTATTTGACGATAAACATGAGTAGTTTTCAATAATTCTTGATGAGAACCAATTCCAATAACCTGTCCTTTTTCTAATACTAAAATTTTATCAGCATTTTTTACTGATGATATTCTCTGACTAATAATTAATTTGGTTATGTTCTTATAATTTTTCAATAAATTATCTTGTACCTTAGCCTCTGTTAATAAGTCTAAAGCACTTGTTGTGTCATCCAATATTAAAATTTTAGGTTGCTTGATCAAAGTTCTAGATAAAGATAGTCTTTGTTTCTGACCTCCAGAAAAATTACGTCCTCTTTGTTCCACGTGACTATTTAATTTTTTAGGTAATTTTTTTATAAAATCTCATGCACATGCATCTATGCACGCTTGTTTCATGTCATCCTCTGATGCATTTTTTTTACCAAATTGTAAATTACTTTTAATCGTTCCTGAAAATAATAATGCATCTTGTAAAACAAGTCCGACATAATCATTAATTTGAGCACGTCTTACATTTTTAACATTAACATTACCAATTAATATTTCTCCTTCGTCTACATCATAAAAACGCGGAATTAAATTAGCAATAGTAGATTTGCCACTACCTGTTCCGCCCACTATCCCTAATGTTTGACCAGAGGCAATTTCAAACGATACATCATCAAGCGCATTCGCTTTAGCGTCTTCGTTATATTTAAATTTCACATGATTAAATTTCACTGAATAATCATTATGTAATTCAACTGCGTCTGCTTTGTCTACAATCGTAGGTTCTGTATCTAAAACTGCATTGATACGTTTAATCGAAGCCATAGTTCGAGTGGTATTAACAATAACCATTAATGCAATCATGGATGAAAATAAAACAATGGCAATTAATTGAGTGAAAGCATAAATCCCTGCATTAATTGGTGTATGTGCTCCCGCTTCAAAAATTACACCAGCTACTAATAAAATAATTACAATGCTAGAGTTCAACAAAAATTGAATGACACTCATAATTGGAAGCATATAAGCCTGCCCCCGAATGTTATATTGTTTTAATTCGGTGTTTTGCTTTTCATAACGCTGATATTGATTATTTTGAATATTAAAAGCTTTAATAACTCTAGCTCCTAATATATTTTCACGCATCACTTTATTGGTGTCATCTAATTTTGTTTGCGCCTTTGTAAAAATTGGCAATGCTCTTGTACCTATTAAAGTTACAATTGCCAACATGGCAATTACAATACCGATTGTAATACAACCATATATTACATTACCCATTGGTGGTGTAAATGCATTAATTAAACTAATAGTAATAGTTACAGGTGCTCTAAACATCATTGTTAAAATCATTTGTAAATTAATCTGGTGACGCTGTACATCATTAGATAGTCGTGTTATTAATGAACCAATGGATAACTTGTCAACTTCATAAAAAGAATATGTAACAATTTTATTGTACATGCCTTGGCGAGTATTCATTGCAGCATACAAAGCTGCAGCTGATCCTAGAAAAGAACCACACAGTCCTACAGTTAAAGATGCCCCAGCATAAATAGACATCATAATAACAGCTGGTCAAAAAGCTCAATATTTACTACCTTCATAAATGAATTGTCAATGTCCTGCATCACCCCATCATTGTTTAAGTGATAAAGATGTAATGGCGTCATTTAAAAACGTTGGTTGACTAGCATCAAAATATGCTGCCGATACTATGCAGCAAATGCCTATGATTGTAAACAATAAGGCTTTTCCTTTAATGAAACGTAATAATTTAAACATTATTATTTATTGATTAACTAAATTGTACACAATATTGTGAAAGTTTGGGACATTTTCTCTAACTATTCACCGAGGGTCAAGTCAACCCCTAAGTTAGCACTTCTATAGATAAATATAAAAAGCCCATTGGGCCCTTGTAAAATTAATTTGAACAAATATTTTAAAAGAGGCTAACAATGAGCAATTTTCAT